>NZ_DAOLGP010000034.1:0-44994 GCF_035329545.1 Candidatus Neomicrothrix sp. | reverse complement strand
GTGCACACCGTGCACACCGTGCACACCGTGCACACCGTGCACACCGTGCACACCGAGACCACCGGGACCAACGCGACCGGCCCGCGCGTCGAGGCGATCCCGGGCGGCCTCGTCCGCCTCGGCGCTCGGATCGACCGGTGGCGCACTCCGACCGACCCGACCACCGGTGTGGAGCCTGCCCGTTCGTCCTCGCCGGGCTGGTTGCGCCTGATCGGCCCGGGGATCGGGGTCGTCGTCGGACTGATCCTCGTCCGAGGGGTGCTGGGCGGCGGTCTGCCCGAGGGCGACGATGCGCCCTACCACGTGGCCAAGAACCTGTTCGCGTTCAGCGAGATCTTCGGGCGCGGTCACCTCGATGGGTGGGCCCCCACCTTTTCGATGGGTTCGGAACAGTTCTTGCTCTACGGCCCCGGCTCGGCGCTGGTCGCGTCGGCGCTGCGGCTGTTCACGTTCGGCACCGTCGATCACCCAACCCTGGTGGCGTGGGTGGGCGCCCTGGGCTATGTCGCCACCGCTCCGGCGGCCTACTTTTTCGCCCGGGGCCTCCGGCTGGGGCGGGTCGGCGCGTCGGTCGTCGGCGTCGCCTCCCTGTGCGTTTCGGTCCCCTTCGGCACCGGGTTGGCGGGCACGTTCGATCTGGGCCTCATCCCCCATCAGCTGGCCGTCCCACTCGTCCTCGTCACCCTTGGCGCCCTCGTGCAGGTCGTCGAGTCTCCCGACCGCCGTTGGGTCACCTTGGCGGCGGTTGCGGCGATGGGGGTGACGGTCACCCACCTGACCTCGGCGCTGGTCACCCTGGCCGCCTTCGCCGTGATGATGCTGTGCCACTGGGCGACGCCCGTCCGCGACCGGGTCCGGAGACCGCCGAGCGACGGGCTCTTCGCCGCCTACCGGTTGGCCCTGGCCGGCGTTCTGGCCGCCGGCTTCGGCGCCTGGTGGCTGCTGCCCCTGGCGGAGAACCCCGGCCCCCGTCCGTCGACCGCCACGTGGAGAACCCCGCCCTTCGGTGAGGAGGTGCAGCGGTTGCTGCGCACCCGGTTGTGGGCGTCCCAGGTGGTGGTCGCGCTCACCCTGGCGGCGCTGGCAGCCTGTGCGATCTGGCTGATCGTCGGATCCGAGGCGCTCTCACGGCTGGGGCGCTGGCGGGTTGCGGTCGTCGCCGCCGGGCCGGCGCTGCTGGTCCTGCTGTACGCGATGTATCACGTGCTGCCCGGCGACACCGGATTGCTGATGGTCAACCGGGGCACCGGGTATGCGGCGCTGCTGTGGATCCTCCCCATCGGGGTGGTTGCCGACCGTTTGGTCGCCCGCAGAAGCGACCGGGTCGCCATGGCGTTGCCGGCGGCGTTGGGCCTGATCGTCGTCGTCATGCCCGCTCTCGTGCCCGCGTCCGGGTATGCCCATCGGGCGGTGCCGCCCCGACCCGAGCTGCAGGCGGCCGGGCGGGTGCTGGCCGACTCGGTTCCGCCCGAGGGACGCTTCGCCTGGGTGCACGAGCGAGGCTTCGACACCAGCTTCGGCCCGGTCCACCCCGAGCTGTGGCTGGCGATGGACTCCGAGTCGGCCACGTTGAACGGGTTCGGCGGCGAGACGATCAGTCCGGTCGACACGTTCCTCCAGTATCGGTTGGCCTCGATCGACCCGCGCCAGGCCGAGCCGCTGTTAATTCGTGACGGCGTGACGCACTTGGTCGGCCGCACAAGCACCCTGGCCGCCTACGCCGAGCAGCCGGGGTGGCGCCCCGTTCTGGTCGACGGCGAGTTGACCGTGCTCGAACACATCGACGACGTCACGCTGGCCGCACCGTTGAACGACCAGCGCACCGAGCTGCTCGCCTGGAGTCCCGAACGGGTGCGGTGGCGCACCGAGGGCGCCGAGGAGTTGGTGACCGGCCTGCCCGCCTTCCCCAAGTGGCACCTGAGCATCGACGGCACAGCGATCACAGCCAATGAGCGCGGCGGGTTCCTCACCGCTCGGCTGCCCGACGCCGGCGGCCACATCGTCGAAGCGACGTTTCGGCGGTCCTGGGCGGACCGGCTGGGCGTTGCGATCACCCTGGTCTTCCTGCTCGCACGCTTCGGGCTCCCCGTCGTCCGACGGCGTCGCGGGACGGGACCGGCCTCGGCCGTGAGCGAAGCGGACGGCCTGGCTGCGGACAAGGATCGAGCGGAGAAGGGCGGCGATGATGGCTGAGACACCCGGATGTACCGCACACGCGCCGCCGGCCCGCCGTCCCGTGTTGTCGGTGGTCGCACCGGTGTTTGACGAGGCCGCAGCGATTGGCGAATTTCATCGGCGGCTGATCGCCGCCCTGGACCACCTGGACGACATCTCACCCGACCGCTGCGAGGTCGTCTACGTCGACGACGGTTCGACCGACGGCTCGGACGCCGAGCTGGCGGCGCTCGTCGACGCCGACCCGCGGGTCGGCGTCGTCACCCTGTCGCGCAACTTCGGCCATCAGGTGGCGATCACCGCCGGGCTGGATCGCTCCGGCGGCGACGCGGTGGTCATCATCGACTCCGATCTCCAGGACCCACCCGAGCTGATCGCCGAGCTGGTCACCCAGTGGCGCCTCGGCGCCCAGGTCGTGCACGCCGTCCGCAACGAACGCCGGGGCGAGAGCCGCTTCAAGGTCGCCACCGCCAAGTGGTTTTACCGGGGCATCCGGCGCCTGACCGACCTCGACATCCAGCTCGACGCCGGGGATTACCGCCTGTTGGACCGCCAGGTGGTCGAGGTGCTCACCTCGATGCGCGAGCGGCACCGCTTCGTGCGGGGCATGGTCGCCTGGGCCGGTTTTCGACAGGTCGGTGTGGCGTACGACCGTTCGGCCCGGTACGCGGGGACGACCAAGTACTCGATGGGTCGCATGGTGCGCCTGGCGATCAACGCGGTCACGTCGTTCTCCTTCGTTCCCCTCCAGCTGGCCACCCTGGTCGGCTTCCTGGTCGCCACCGCCGCGCTGGTCGCCGTTCCGATCGTGATCGTCGCCCGAGCGTTGGGTTCGCCTTTTCTGTCCGGACAGACCACCGTGCTGCTGGTCGTCCTCGGCCTCGGGGGGTTGCAGATGATGTTTCTCGGGGTAATCGGCGAATACGTCGGGCGCATCGTCGAGGAGGTGAAGGCGCGTCCCCTCTACGTCGTGGTGCCCCAGGAGCACGACGACGCGGGCCCGGTCGGGGACGAACCTCCGGATGCAGCGCCGGCGCTGGACAAACCGGCGGGAGACAATCGGGCGAGGCACGAGGAGCCGTCGTGACCTCGGGGATCGGGGGTGGGCGGGATATGGTCGCCGGCATGGCACTCCCCCCTTCGGCGCTCGAAGCCCAGGCGCTGCTCGACCTGCCGCTGTCCGAGCTGACCGAGCGGGCCGTCGCCCGGCGAGACCGTGCGTTTGGCAACCGGGTGACGTTCTCCCCCAAGGTGTTCATCCCGTTGACGATGTTGTGCGCGGATCGCTGTGGGTATTGCACCTTCGCCCAACCGCCGGCCCGGCTCGACCACCCCTACCTCGATCTGGACACCGTGCTCGCCATCGCCGCCGCCGGGGCCGAGGCCGGGTGTCACGAGGCCCTGTTCACGCTGGGCGAACGCCCCGAGCTGCGCTACCCGGCGGCGCGACGCTGGCTGGACGACCATGGCTACGAGTCGACCGTGCACTACGTCGTCGAGGCCGCCCAGGCCGTGCTGAACGAGACGGGCCTGCTGCCCCACGCCAACGCCGGGGCGCTGTTTCCCGAGGAGCTCCAGGCCCTGCGCCGGGTGTCGCCCTCGCAGGGCATGATGATCGAGAGCCTGCGCGACGACCTCGATGCCCATCGGGGCTCGCCCGACAAGGTGCCGGCCCGGCGTCTGGCCACCCTGGACTGGGCTGGCGAGCTGGCGATCCCTTTCACCACCGGCATCCTCGTCGGTATCGGCGAAACCCGCGCCGACCGGGTTAACGCACTCGTTGCCATCGCCGAATCGCATCACCGTCACCGCCACGTGCAGGAGGTGATCGTCCAGAACTTCCTGCCCAAGGACGGCACCGCCATGTGGCGCTCGGAGCCGTGCCCCGACGACGCCTACCTGGAGGCGATCGCGCTCGCCCGGTTGATCCTGCCCGACGACGTGGCCATCCAGGCGCCTCCCAACCTGTCCGACGACTTCGGCCACCTGCTGGCGGCGGGCGTCTCCGACTGGGGCGGCGTCTCGCCGATCACCGCCGATCACGTCAACCCGGAGCGACCCTGGCCCGATCGTGATCGGCTGTTCGAGGTGACCGAGGCCGCCGGGTTTACCCTGGCGCCCCGCCTGACCGTGCACCCCGCCTGGGCCACCCGGCCCGAGCGTTGGTTGGACCCGGCGCTGCGCTTCGCCGTGCTCGACCGCTCCGATGCCGAGGGCCTGGCCCGCGACGATCCGGGCTCGGTCTTTCCCGAGCGGATCAAGGAGCGGGCGGCCGCCCAGGTGGCCGACGGCGCCGAGGTGGAACTGATCGGCATCGACTCCACCCAGTGGTACTCGGGCGTCCCCATCGAGCCCCCGGTGCTCGTCCCGGAGCGGCTCGACCCGCCCTCGGCCGGCACGCCCAACCGAGGCGGCGCGGTCGCCGAGACGCTGGCGGCGTTCGAGGCCGGCGAGGCGCTGGACGAGGACCGGATCGTCACCCTGTTTGGCGCCCGAGGGCCCGAGGTGGCGGCGGTCGCCGACGCCGCCGACCGGCTGCGCGCCGCGGTGGCCGGCCCCGAGGTGACCTACGTGGTCAACCGCAACATCAACTACACCAACGTGTGCACGTTCAAGTGCAAGTTCTGTGGCTTCTCCAAGGGCCCACTGTCGCTCAACCTGAGGGGCACCCCCTACCTGCTCACCCTCGACGACATCGCCGAGCGGGCCGCAGAGGGCTGGAACCTCGGGGCCACCGAGGTGACGCTCCAGGGCGGCATCCACCCCAAGTTCGACGGCGACTACTACCTGGACGTGGCGCGGGCGGTCAAGGAGGCCGTGCCCGACATGCACGTCCACGGGTTCACCGCGCTCGAGGTGACCGAGGGGGCCAAGCGCCTCGACGAGGACCTCGAGAGCTACCTGCGACGCCTGGCCGAGGCCGGCCTGGCCTCGCTGCCCGGCACCGCCGCCGAGATTCTCGACGACGAGGTTCGGGCGGTGCTCTGCCCCGACAAGATCGACACCGAGGAGTGGCTGGAGGCCCACCGGGTAGCCCACCGCGTCGGGCTGCGGTCCAATGTCACGATCATGTTCGGGTCGGTCGAGCACCCCCGGCACTGGGCCCGCCACCTCATCCGCACCCGTGAGCTTCAGGCCGAGACCGGGGGCTTTACCGAGTTCGTGCCCCTGCCCTTCGTGCACATGGCCAGCCCGATCTACCTGCAGCGGCAATCCCGCCGGGGACCCACCTGGCGCGAGGTCGTGTTGATGCACGCGGTCGGTCGGCTCGCCTATCGGGGTCTCATCGACAACATCCAGGCCTCCTGGGTGAAGCTGGGCCTCGGCGGGGCGCGCCAGTTGCTTCAGGCCGGGGTGAACGACCTGGGCGGCACGCTGATGGACGAGAACATCTCGCGGGCCGCCGGCGCCGAGCACGGGACGATGGCCACCGAGGCCGACTTCGCAGCCATCGCCGGCTCGCTCGACCGCAGCGTTCGGCAGCGTTCGACGCTCTACGGCACGGTCGACCCCCGGCGCGCCCCAGCCGGCGTGTAATCACCAGGTCGACGCTCGGCACCGAGCAATTCGGACCCACCCGCATCCTCGTCGGGCCGCCCGAGGTCGCCCTACAACAGGTGGTCCGCCCCCAGCTTGGCCACGTCGTCGGTTCCGGTGAGGCCCATCGCCACCGCCAGCTCATCGCGCAGGATCTCGAGCAGGTGGGTCACGCCGGCCTCGCCGTCGACGGCGACCGCCCACGCCCACGGGCGGCCGACCAGGCAGGCCCTGGCGCCCAGCGACATCATCTTCAGCACGTCGAGGCCGCTGCGGACCCCGCCGTCGACCAGGACCTCCACCCGATCGCCGACCGCCTCGGCCACCGCCGGCAATGCGGCCGCCGTCGAGGGCACGGCGTCGAGCTGGCGACCGCCGTGGTTGGACACGACCACCGCCTCCACCCCGGCGTCGGCGGCCGCCCGGGCGTCCTCGGGATCGAGGATGCCCTTGAGCACGATCGGCCCGTCCCAGTGGGCGCGCACCCAGGCCAGGTCGTCCCAGGTGACCGACGGATCGAACTGGGCGTCCACCCAGGTCCGAAAGTCGTCGGGCGAGGTGGCGCCCGGCACCGCGTCGGTGAGGTTGCCAAACGTGTGCGGTCGGCCGCCGAGGCCGACGTCGCGCACCCAGCGCAGGTGACGCACCCGGTCGATGCCCCGCACCGCCTTGCCCAGGGCCGAGATATCGCCACCCAGGCCGTTGCGGGTATCGCGGTAACGGGCGCCGACCACCGCCAGGTCGGCGGTGAGCACCAGCACCCGACACCCGACCGCCTGGGCCCGTGCCATCAGCGCCTCGGCGTACGAGCGGTCGCGCATGACGTAGAGCTGGAACCACGGGGGCCGTTCGGTCGCCTGGGCCACCTCCTCGACCGAACAGATCGAGACGGTCGACTCGACAAAGCTCACCCCGGCTCGTTCGGCCGCCCTGGCCGCCTGCACCTCGGCGCGGGCGGCGAACATGCCGGCCAGCCCAACCGGCGCCAGGATCACCGGCAACTCGAGGCGCTCGCCCAGCACGGTCGTGCCCATCGACCGGTTCGAGACGTCGCGCATCACCCGCTGTCGCAGCGAGATCGCCTCCAGATCGGCGGTGTTGGCCGCCAGGGTCGCCTCCTCGTAGGCGCCACCGTCGATGTAGTCGAACATCTGGCGGGGCAGCCGACGTCGGGCCGCCTCCCGATAGTCGCGCACCGAGGCCACCGCCAGCCCCAGCGAGCGATCCCGGCCGAACGCGTTGAGCATCATCATCACAGTCTCTCAGAGGCCGGCGGCCGCCGTGATCAGCTCGGCCCAGCGCACCAGGGGGAACGCATGGCCGGCGCCGGGCAACGTTTCGACAGTGACGTCGGCGGAGACGAGGCCCTCGGCGAGCCAGGCGCCCATCGCCGGGGGGCAGACGGCGTCGGCCTCGCCGAGCACCAGGTGGCAGGGTGCCACCACCGCTGCAAGGTCGGGGGTCGTCAGCTGGGCGGCCAGGTCGCGTTCCAGGCCCACCGTTCCCGAGCGGACCGAGGCGAGCACCGATTCACCCAACCGCTGCGCCGCGCCCGGCACCGCCTCCACCTCGGTGCGGTGCGGTGCTTCGTCGCCCAACGCGATGGTGATCGCCAGGTCGAGGTCGACATCGGGGGGGACGAGCAAGGGCGCAATGTCGGCGACGTCAGCCTCGTCGAAGCCGAAACGATCCGGGGCGGCCACCGGCCAGGACTCGGCCGGAGCGAGCGGAGCGGCCAACACCAACCGGGACACGAGCGCCGAATGGCGAGCGGCCAGCGTCAGCCCGAACAGCGCCCCCGCCGACCAGGCCATCACCCCGACCTGTTCCACGCCGAGGTGCCCGCACAGCTCAGCGAGGTCATCGGCGACCGACGCCAGAGTGGCCCCCGGGTCGACGTCGCTGTCCCCGAAACCCGGGCGGTCGATGAGCACCTGGCACACGCCGGGCACCGCAGGGTCGGGGGGCGTCGCCAGTCGGCTGTCGGGCGTGCCGTGCACGACGAGCACCACCGGGGCCGCCGGGTCACTGGAAACGGCGCCTTCACCGGAGTCGTTTTCGTTCCGGGCCGTGGGCCCGACCAGCTCGTAGGCGAGCCTCCGACCGTCGGCCAGGTCGAGGCGCTGCACCCCGTCGGCATCGGTGCTGGGCGCGATCGTCGCTCGGCGTTCGGGCATCGGACCACGCTACCGGGGCAACTACGCTGGCCCGAATGAGGATCGCGTGCGCGGCCCGGGGCCGAGGGTCGACATGAGCGTGCGCAACGCACTTGCCCCGGCCGGGCGGGTCCTCACCGGGTTGGTCCAGCGGGTCGTGCGCTCGCTCGTCGCCCTCATGCCGCGCGACCCGAACCGCTGGGTGTTCGGCAGCCGGGGCGACGCCTACGTCGACAACCCCCGGTATCTGTTCGAGTACCTGGTCGACCGGGGCGTGGCACCCCAGTCAGAGGGCCCCGACACGCCGGTGCGGGCCACCTGGATCTCCGGGTCGCCGGCGACGGTCGACCGGATCGTGGCCGACGGCCGGCCCGCCCGGTTGAGGCGCAGCCTGCGCGGATCCTGGGAGGTTCTGCGGGCCGGGGTGGCCGTGTACGCCTTCGACGTCTCCGACATCAACCTGGCGCTCACCGGCGGTGCGGTCGGCGTCAACCTGTACCACGGGGTGCCGCTCAAGCAGATCGAGGACTTGGTCACGGTGGGCTCGGCGTCGCGCGTCTACCACCCACGGACGCCCATCGACCGGCTTCGAGCCGCCACGGTGTACCTGGCACGAACCGTGCCCAACGACGTGGTGCTCGCCACCTCGGAGGAGGTGGCCGACACGATGAGGCGGGCCTTCGGCGCCCGGGCCCGCAGCGTCGTCATCGGCCGCCCACCCCGGCTCGGGCCGGCGACCGTTGCTGCGCAGCGCCGGCGAACCGCCGCGGGGGACGGGCCCGCCGTGCTGTTGTACGCCCCGACCTGGCGTGAGGGGGGCTTCCAGCTCAACGAGGCACTGCCCCACCTCGAACAGCTGGAGGCCGCTCTGGCTGCGAGCGACACCCAACTGCTGATCAAGGGCCACCTCTACGACCGGCTGGCGCTGCCCCGGCGCAGCGCCAGCATCTCGCTGGTGGCCAACGATGAGGAGCTGGGGGCCATCCTCGGCGACGTGGACGGCGTGATCACCGACTATTCCTCGGTGATGTTCGACGCCGCCCTGATCGGTCTTCCGGTCATCTTTTACCCCTTCGACCTCGACCGCTATCGCCGCTTGTCCAGCGGGACGTTCATGTTTGACTACGACGACCTGGTCAGCGAACGCGTCGCCCGGAGCTTCGACCAGCTGACCGAGATCGTCGCCACCGGAGCCTGGCGAACGATGGTGTTTCCGGCATCGATTCGCAACCGGGTGTGGGGGCCGGAAACGGCCGTCCACAACGGCCCAACCGATGACGCCCCCGCCGCTGACCCGGCAAACCGCGAGTTGGTGCGCCAGATCACCGAGCTTGCCAGCGCCCGCCACGGCAGACACCGACGCGGCGGACGGCCGGGCGGGGACCCGGCTTCGGCCTCGGGGCGACGATGACCGACGACGCCGCGCACCCTGCGACCGGGCCTGCTCCGCTGATCAGCGTGTTGTTGCCGGTGCACAACGGTGGCGCCTTCCTCGCCGAGGCGCTCGACAGCGTGCTGAGCCAGACCCTGGGCGACCTGGAGGTGATCGCCGTCGAAAACGGGTCGACCGACGGCTCGCTGAGCGTGTTGCGCGACCGGGCCACCCACGACGACCGCCTTCGGGTCATCGATGCGGGACCGGTCGGGCTGGTCGCCGCCCTCAACCTGGCCATCGGGACCGCCCGCGGCCGGTACCTGGCCCGCATGGACGCCGACGACATCGCCGATCCCCGGCGCTTCGATCACCAGGTCCACTATCTGAGGACCCACCGGGACATCGCCGTGATCGGCACCGCCCACGACTACATCGACTCCTCAGGGGTCACCGTCGGGTCGCGCCGCTTCGCCACCGGCCCCGATCTGGTGGCGGCGTCATTCTACTTCGGCAACCCGATCGCCCACCCCACCGTGATGATCGATCGGCGCCGCACCGGGGAGCTCACCTATCCGTCGGAGTGGCCCGATGCCGAGGACCTGGCCCTGTGGCTGGCGATCAGCCGATCGGGGGCCAAGGTGGACAACCTGGGCGAGCTGCTGATGCACTACCGGGTCCACCAGGACAGCGTGACCGCCCAGCCCGACGCCGCCGTCGGCAGCAGCGACATCGACGCCGTCGTCGCTGCATCCCGGTGGCCCCCCCGGCCATGCCGGTGGGCCGTCACGCGCACCTTCAACGTCAAGGGCCGACGCATCTCGATCGGTTCGTTTCTGCTCGGTGTGATCGCGCTCAACGCGCTCAACCTCGTGCACCGCGAGGTGAAGGTGTGGGCGCTGCTCAGCCGATCGACCTTGGCGATCGCCGCTGGGCTGCCCCGACCGAGTCGCCGCTGATGCTCCGAGTGCGCCGTCGCGTCGGGGGCTGGGGTTAGTATTTCGCTCTCGGCACCCGCCTGTTGGTGCCCGCTGCTTCGAAGTTGTCCGTGACCAAAACCGCTGCACAACAACCACACCTGGCACAAGGGGCGGTGACGCTCGGCGCGCTCGGCGTCGTCTTCGGCGACATCGGCACCAGCCCGCTGTACGCCCTCCGGGAAACCTTCGAAGGTGCCGGGCACACGCCGCCCCCGATCACCGAGGCCAACATCCTCGGCGTCCTCTCGCTCGTGTTGTGGGCCGTGCTGCTGATCGTGTCGTTGAAGTACCTGACGTTCGTCCTGAAGGCGGACAACCATGGCGAAGGGGGCATCCTCGCTCTCACAGCGCTGCTCCGACCGAAGGGGTCTGCGGTCAACGTGGGCCAACGGGCAGCACTGCTGATCGTGATCGGGCTGTTCGGCGCAGCGCTGTTGTACGGGGACGGCATCATCACCCCCGCTATCTCGGTGCTGTCGGCCGTCGAGGGCACCAGCGTGGTCACCGAGTCGATGGCGCCGCTGGTCGTCCCGCTGGCGATCATCATCCTCGTCGGGCTCTTCAGCGTCCAGCGCCGGGGCACCGCTGCGGTCGGGCGGATCTTCGGCCCGGTGATGCTGCTGTGGTTCATCGTGATCGGCGCGCTCGGCCTGTCCCACATCGTCGAGGAGCTGAGCGTGCTCAAGGCGATCAACCCCTGGTACGGGCTCAACTTCCTCATCAACAACGGAACCCGGGGCTTCATCGCCCTCGGGTCGGTGTTCCTCGTCGTCACCGGTGCCGAGGCGCTCTATGCCGACATGGGTCACTTCGGCGCCTCGCCGATCCGCAAAGCCTGGTACCGCATCGTGCTGCCCGGGCTGGTCCTCTGTTACTTCGGGCAGGGCGCCATGCTGCTGGTCCACCCCGACCGCATCGACAACCCCTTCTACCGGATGGCTCCCCGCTGGGCCCTGTGGCCCCTGGTCATCCTGGCCACGATGGCGACGGTCATCGCCAGCCAGGCATTGATCTCCGGCGCCTTCAGCCTCACCCGCCAGGCGGTGCAGCTGGGCTACCTGCCGCGAGTCCGCATCACCCACACCTCGGACGAGGCAGAAGGCCAGATCTACATCGGCGTCGTCAACTGGGCGTTGCTGGTCGCCTGCGTCGCCCTGGTGCTCATCTTCCGCAGCTCCGCCAACCTGGCCGCCGCCTACGGCATCGCGGTGACGTCGACGATGTTCATCACGACGATCCTCTTCTACCGGGTGGCGCGCGACCGCTTCGGCTGGTCCAAGTGGCCAACGGTGGCGCTCACCGCCCTCTTCTTGACGATCGACCTGGCATTCCTCGGGGCCAACATCCCGAAGATCCCCAAGGGCGGCTGGATCCCGATCACGATCGGCGCCGTGCTGCTGTTGGTCCTCACCACCTGGCACACCGGGCGGGCGCTCACCGCCGCACGGCTGGCCGATCAGGCGCTGCCGATCACCGACTTCGCCGCCAAGCTTGGCGAGAAGGCGCCGCAGCGGGGCCCGGGCGTCGGGCTGTATCTGGGCTCCAACCCCGACGTCGTGCCCCAGTCGTTGTCGTCACACCTCCGCCACGCACGGGTGCTCCCCGAGCACGTCTGTGTCCTGGCGGTCGAGGTACACAGTCGGCCCCACGTGCCCGAGGAGGAGCGGCTCACCGCTGATCGGCTGGCCAACGGTCTCTGGCAGCTGAAGATCAACCTGGGCTTCACCGACGATGTCGACGTGCCCGCCGAGCTGGCCCGAGGGGGCACCGAGCTCACCGGACTCGACTTCACCAACGCCAGCTACGTGCTCGGCCGGGAGACGCTGCGGGTGACCGATCGGCCCGGCATGGCCCAGTGGCGTGAGCACCTGTTCGTCGTCATGCTGCGCAACGCCACGACCGCCGATGCCTTCTTCAAGCTGCCGCCGGAGCAGACGATCGAGCTCGGCGTGCAGGTGGAGATCTGAGGGGCTAGAAGTCGTCGGGTTCCCGCAGCAGACCGGCTGCCTTCTCGACCGCCCGACGAGCCCGCGTCAGGCGCCGTTCGTCGATCGGCAGCTCGCTACCGCCCGCATCGATCGAGTCGCGCAGCCGGGCGATCGCCAGGTCGGCCAGCTCCTCGGAGATCGCTTCCAGGCGGCCGCGAAGTTCGTCGAACTCGCCGCTCACGCCGACGCCTCGGCTCCAGGACGCACCGCCGGGTGCGACAGCATCACGGGCGTCGCGGCATCGGCGTTCGGCGTGCGGCGGCGATCGAGATAGTCGGCGAGGGTGCGGTAGCGCTGCGGACCGACCAGCTCGGCGATCTCATCGGCCAACGACTCGTAGACGGCGCTGGGGCCGCTGAACGCGGCCGGCTCCTCGGTGCACCACCACCCGAACTCCTCGCCGCCCTCGCCCCAATCGCGCCGCCGCCAGTCGCGCAGCGTGTGCAGGGCGTCGCCACTCTCGTCGGTGTGGTGCTCGAGGCGCAACGGCAACTGCCAGCACACCTCCGGTTTCCAGTCGAGGGGCCGCTCCCCCGCCGCCACGGCGGCGGCGTGCAGCGCACAGCCCGCCGGCACGGAGGGATCACCGGGGCGGTTCAGGAAGATGCAGGCGCCGTCGACGACGCGGGTCGTCCAGCCGTCCTCACCGCGGAGGAAGGGCGAGCGCCGCCGGTCGGCCGGTCGAAGCTGCCACTGGGTCGGTCCCAGCCGTTCGACCGCTTCGCTCACCCGTCGGCGGTCGCCGTCGTCGGCGAAGTGGGCACCGTGAGTGCAGCAGCCAATGGCCGCGGCCACGTCGGGTTCGGGCTCGATGCCGGGGCAGCCCTCGCCCCAGATGCAGTGCCACGCGCTGGCGAGAAACGTGATGTCGAACAGCCACGTTCCCTCGTCGTCAGCGAGCGAAAACCACTCCCGTGCGGTGCCGGCGGCAACCATGCCCGCTCCTGAACCGGCCCTCAGCTGTACTCTTCTTCGAGCGCTTCCTCGGCCATGCACCAACTGGCGTGGCTGTCCTCCGGTTCGGCTCCGCATTCGTCGCAGGGCCCTTTGGGCACCGAGAAGACGGCTTCGATATCGATATCAGAGCTTCGTTTGAGGGCACGTGCCTCTTCGAAACGACGATGACGACCCTTTTTCACGGGTCACGCTCCACGGGGTAGTAGTGCGGCGGTCACAGCGGAGCCGCACGTCGCGGCGCCGCTACGGGTTCGATTCCAAGATTCGTCAGCTTAGTCCCTGAGAATCGATTCGACGATTCGCCCGGGCGCGGTCAGCCGGCGCGTTCGGCTCGGGGCTCCAACACCAGACCCGAGCCGGGCTGAAAGGCCAGGGCGGCCCGGCCGGACACCAGGTCGCGTATGGGGTCGCCGACCAGCTCGGCACGCCAGCCGGTGCCGAGCGGGCCGTCCGGCCCCGGCGCCAACAGCATCTCGACATCACCGCGGGTGGCGATCGTCGACGGGTCGAGGTCGAGATCACGGGCGACCTGCTTCACCCAGGTGGTCACCAGGTTGATCGCCGAGCGCAGCTCCTGAGGCACGTCGGGCGACTTCACCGCCGTGGCGTCGACCGGCGCCCGGCCCTGGGACTCGGCGATGACCGCCAGCGCCTCCTCCGCCCGACCGCCGCGCAGGTTGCGACCGTCGACGCCTCGCACGGCGCGCGCCTTCTTCACCTCGGTCGGCCGGGTCTGGGCCAGACCGACCAGGCCGAGGTCCGAGAGCAGGTTGCGGGTGGGCACGTCGTCGGACGAGGCCGCCTCCTCACGCCACTTGGCCAGCGCCTGGGCGGTCGCCAGGGCCTGACCCCTCAGGTGGCGCACCTCTTTGATGCGCGTCCACGCCACGTCGGGGTCACGGGTGGTCCAGGCGTCACATCGCTCTGCTTCGATGGCGTCGGCGGCCCAGGCCACACGGCCCCGGCGCTGGAGTTCCTCGCTCAGCCGGTCCGCGATACTCAGTAGATCGCGCACGTCGGCGGCCGCATAGCTCAGCTGGGTGGGCTGAAGTGGGCGCCGCATCCAGTCGGTGAGGCGGTCGCCCTTGGGCACCTTCTTGCCGGTCAGGCGTTCGGACAGCGTGCCGAGCGACGGGTTGGAGAAGCCGACGAAGTTCGACGCCGTCTGGGTGTCGAAGAGCACGTTGGGTACCTGCCCGCACACGCGGTAGAGGATCTCCAGGTCCTGGCGGGCGGCATGCATCACCGCACAGATGTCGCTGTTGAGCACCTCGACCATCGGCGCCAGGTCGACCTCGAGGGGGTCGATCAGCGCCAGCCGTCCGGGCCATGCCACCTGCACGAGCGCCACCCGGGGGTGATAGGTGCCCTCGCGATGAAACTCGGTGTCGAGCGCGTAACGCTCGACGCCCATCCACTCGTCGAGCAACTCACCAAAGGCGTCCTGGGTGGTGATCAGTTCCCAATCCGGAGGATCGAGATGATCGCTACCGCTCCGGGCGGTCCGTCTATGCACTCTGGGACCCGGTGTCCACGCGGTACCCGGCGCCGATCCAGGCATCGGTGCCGCCGGCGACGTTGCGGGGCAGGTACCCCTGACCGATGAGGAACTCGGCGGCCCGCTGGCTGCGGTTGCCGCTGCGACAGATCAGGTCGATCGGCTCACCGGTCGGGATCGCACCCAGGCGCTCGGGCAACTCGACCAGTGGCATCAGCTGGGCGCCCGGAACGCGGGCCTCTTCGTACTCGTCGCGTTCCCGCACGTCGATCAGTGGCACCCCCTGCTCGAGGTCGGTGATCAGGTGTTCAATCGAAATCTGGGGAACGTCGCTCATCACAGGCCTTCTTCGTCGTCGGCTCCGGGGCGGTCGAACCGCTCGCCGGGGGGCAGTGGGACTCAGACTACCGAGCCGTACACCGCCTCGGCACCTGCGCCGGTGCGCCCGGCGGCCACCGAAGCGGCCAGGTCGGCGGCAAACTCGTCGATCACCCGGTCGTGGCCGGGCGACAACATCACGTGCAGCCCACCCTGTTGACGGTCAAGGGCCCAGTCGCGGGCGTCCATCTCGTCGGAGACCCCTTCGAGGTCGACGCCACTGCCCTCCGGGGTGGAGATCTCGAAGACCGACATGTCCGGGTCCCCGGTCACCTGAAGACCGTCGACCGCGTCGACCGCCGCCCGAAACCCGTCGGTGGCCGCTGCCACCCGCCTCGCCTGACGCTCGTAGCCGTCACGTCCCAGGTGGGCGATCGTGGCCCACGCCCCGGCGATCGGCCCGCCCGGGCGTGTGCCGGCCGTGGTGCGCGAGGCGTACAGGCCGCCCGGCCAGTCGTCGAACATGAACGTCTGACGGTCGACATACTCCGGCGACGAGTACAGGATCACCGAGGCGCCCTTGTAGGCGTAGCCGTACTTGTGGATGTCGGCGGACAGCGACGTGACGCCCGGCACCGTCAGGTCGAACGGGGGGACCTTCCGGCCGATCGAGGCCCAGAACGGCAGCAACCAGCCGCCCAGGCAGGCGTCGACGTGGCACAGGATGCCGGCCTGGGCTGCGATGCCGGCGATCTCGGGGATCGGGTCGATCACGCCGTAGGGGTAACAGGGCGACGAACCGACCAACATGATCGTGCGCTCGTCGAGCGCCGCCGCGAACGCCGCCGGGTCGGCGCGCAGGTCGGCGCGCAGCGGGATGGAGATGCGCTCGACATCGAGGTACGAACACGCCTTGGCAAACGCCGGGTGGGCGGTTTCGGGCGTCAGGATCGTGGGGGCCAGGTTGCCCCGGGCCCGAGCCTCGTCGCGCGCGACCTGCACGGCCAGAAAAATGCTCTCCGTGCCGCCGGAGCTGATCGATCCCGCCCCCTCCGGAGCGCCGAACAGGTTGCTCGCCCAGGCGACGATGTCGCCCTCCATGTGCAACAGGGTGCGATAGCGAAACGGGTTGAGGGCGTTCTCGTGCAGGAACATTTCGGCGACGTCGTGCTGCAGCCGTTCCAGTTCCGGATCGTCGGCGTTGTACACCAGGCTGAACGCCTTGCCACCCCGCCAGTCGAGGTCGTCGGCGCGCTCGGTGCGCATCGTGTCGAGCAGCTGGTCAACCGCCGTGCCCACCGCGGGGAATGTCCCCACGTCGGTGTTGGTCGCGTCCGGATCCGTCTCGTCGGTAGCGGCATGGTCCGTGTCGGTATGAGCCTCGGTCATGTGAGCGCTTCCCCCTCGGTGGTCGTGTTTCGATCCCAGGCCGGGTCGAGCTGAGCGATGAACGTGTCGAGGCGGTCCACCTCGTCGCGTTCGTCGATCGCCTCGGCGGCGACCGATAGTCCGACCAGACAGCGCAGAAACCCCCGGTTGGACGGGTGGTCCCAGCGGACGTAGCCCGAACCGCGCCAGCCGGATTGGCGGAGCAGGTCGAGGCCGCGGTGGTAGCCCACCCGGTAGGCGGCGTAGCGCTCGAGGTCGTCGCGCCCGACGTCGCCAAGCGCTGCCCAGGCCAGCGACCACGTCGGGAAGCGGCCGACCGCCGAGGCCACGTCATCGCGCGTCGTCGCGGCGGCCAGGGCGCTGAGCAGCGATTCTGGCGGCGTGGGCATCACGGTCTCGGGTGGACCACCGGTCGAGAGTCCGACAGGGCGTTCGTTGGCCATGACCGGGACCCTACCGTGACCACGCTGGTTGCGGGCCCGGAGGCGACGGCCCTAACGGGGTGCGATCACCAGCAGCGACCGGTCGACCAGGGCACGCGCCAGGCGCGGCACCTCGCCACCGAGGCCCGGCTCGACCCGCGGCTGGGTGACCACCACCATGTCGCCGGGCGTCGTCAGGTCGCGCAGTGCCGCCGCCAAGCGGCGGCGTTCCACCTTGAGCGTTCCCTGGTCGTTCTCGAGACCCAGGCGCTCGTGCGTCACCTGCTCGCGTGGCACCAGGATGTGAAGTTCGGCCCGGTGGGCCTTCGCCAGACGGCGGGCGATCAACACGGCCAGGTCCATGCCCGGTCCGCCGGCGGGCGTCAGGTCGTGGTCGGAGACGGCGAGCACAACGCGCTTGCAGTTCTCCGCCGGGCCCAGCCGGGCGACGATCACCGGTACCGGGCTGGCGGCCAGCAGGGCATCGACGCGTTGTCCGAATGCCGATCCGTTGCGGTTGGCGAAGCCCTTCCAGCCGACGAGCAGCGACGTGGCCGCCTGCTCGACCGAGGCGTGCAGCATGCCGGTCGACGGGGTGAGGTCGAGGCGGACCACCGAGGTGGCTTCGGCCCCCTCCCCCAACACCAACCGTTCGGCCTCGGCCAGCTCGTTGCGCCTAGCGGTCACCTCGGCCTGGGTGGCCTCGAGGTCGAGCACCGACACCGGCACGACCGTGCCGGTGTCCGGCGCAGCCAGCATGCCGGCCAGCCGCAGCAGGGCTCCGGAGCGTTCGGGGTCGCCGATCGGCACCAGCACCTTCTCGGCCGGGGCCCGGCGCCGCTCTTCCGGCGGGGGCAACTGCGTGCCGAAGCGGGTTGCGAGCAGCGACGACACCAGGCTGGTCACCAGGATGACGAGCACGACGGTGTTGACGGTGATCTCCGAGATCAGGCCGACGCTCAACCCGACGAAGGCAGCGGCCAGCGTGGCGGCGGCGCGCGCCGTCGACAGGGAGGCCATCACCCCGATCTCCGTGCCGCTGTATCCAAATATCTTTCCAGCGATGAAGGCGGCGATCACCTTGGTGCCGACCGCCACCAACGAGAAGACGCCGGCCCGCACGAGGATGCTGGGATCGCTCACCACCACGCCGAGGTTGACGAGCATGCCGACCGAGATCAGGAAGACCGGGATAAAGAACGCCGAGCCGAAGAACTCGATGCGATTGCTCAGCTCGGACCCTTCGGAGACCAGCCGATTGAGCGACAAACCGGCCAGGAACGCCCCGATGATCGGCTCGAGTCCGGCCAGTTCGGCAAGTCCGGCCGAGAGAAACATCGCTGCCATGATGAACAGGAAACGAACCGAACGGTCCTGGCCGACGCTGGCAAAGAACTGTCGGCCCAGCCACGGAAGTCCGGCGACGATGAACGCCACGACCGCGCCGGCGGTGGGGATCAGCTTCAAGACAAACCCGGGGCTCAGCCGGCCTTCGTGCGATTCGATCAGGATCTCGAGCGTCATCAGTGCGGCCGTGTCGGTGACGATGGTGGCCCCGACGGTGATGGCCACCGAGCGGGCCTTGGTCAGCCCGAGCCGCTGAACCACCGGGTAGGCCAGCAGGGTGTGGGGCGCCCAGCTGAGCGCCAGCAGGATGGCGGCGGTCGTCGTAAACCCGAGGGCCAGGTTGACGGGGATGGCGACGCCGAAGGGGATGGCAAACGTCAGCGCACCGAACGTGAGCGCCTGGGTGCGCCGCTCCCGAAACTCCTCCAGGTCAAGCTCCAGGCCGGCCTGAAACATCAGATACAGCAGACCGGCGTTGCCCAACACCTCGACGGTGCCCTCCCGCTCGAGCAGGCCGAGCGCCGACGGCCCGATCACGATGCCGGCGACGATCAACCCGATGATCGACGGCATCCGGACCGCACGGGCGGCCAGCGGAGCGACGAGCACCAACACAAACAGGAGCGCGAGAACGAGCGCCGGTTCGACGAGGGGGGTAGAGATGGCCTGCATGGAAGCCTGCGAGGCTAGCCACCGGGGTGTGTCGGCGCCCTTTTCGCCCAGCCGACCCCGGCGCTCTAGGAGCCGTTCAGAAACTCCGACAGCGCCCGCCACCAGGCGTCGGGTGCCTCCCGCTGGGGCGAATGGCCGGCGTTTGCCACCTCGACCAGCCGCGCCCCGGGGATGGCGGCGGCCATCGCCCGGCTGGCGGGGAGGAAGGGCAGGTCGTGCTCGCCGACGATCACCAGCGTCGGGACCGACACGGCGGTCAGCTGGTCGAGTCGGTCGGTGGCACCGATCAGCTGGCGGGCCATCGAGGCGTACATGTCCGGATGGCTGGCAACCAGCTTCGCCCGGTCGATCGCCGCAATGTCCGGGCGCTCAAGGCGCAGGCGTCGGGCCGGTTCGGTCTCGAGCGGGGACCCGCCCAGCTGATCCATGGCAGTCGCCAGCGCCTCCATGCCCTCGGTGAGCGCCACCTCGATCGCCAGATCGACCAGGCCGGGATCCATGCCGCCGACCGCCCCATGGTGGGTGTCCATCAGCACCAGGCTGGTCAGCCGATCCTGAGCCCCGATCGCCATCCGCTGGGCCACCATGCCGCCCATCGAGTGGCCGAGCAGCCCAAAGCGGTTCCAGCCGAGCAGGTCGGCCAGCCCGAGGACGTCGGCGGCGAAGGCATCGAGGCCGTAGCGGTCGGCACCGGCCGGTCCACCGCTGGTGCCGTGACCTCGCAGGTCGGGCACGACGACGTGGCGGCCCATGGCGGCCAGCGGATCGATCCACTCGGAAAAGTCGGCCCGACCGCCGGTGAACCCGTGCACGAGCATCAGCGGTTCGCCACCCCGCCCGGCCTCGTCGTAGGACAGCGGCCAGGTGGCGTTGGGCTGGTCGTTCACATCGGGCTCCTCAGACATCGTCGCTCACCGGATCGGGCCTGCGCTTCAGACGATGTCGAGCATGCGCTGCAGCGCCACCCGAGCCCACTCGGCGGTGTCGTCATCAACGCGGATCTCGTTGACCACGTTGCCCTCGACCAGGTTTTCCAGCACCCAGCACAGGTGGGGCGCATCGATGCGGAACATGGTCGAGCAGGGGCAGACCAGCGGGTCGAGCGACACGATCGTGCGGTCGGGGTTTTCGGTGGCCATGCGTTGCACCATGTGCACCTCGGTACCGACCCCGATCACCGAGCCGGGCGCAGCCTCCTCGGTGACCGTGCGCAGGATCACTTCGGTCGAGCCGACGACGTCGGCCAGCTCCACCACGTCGTGGGCGCACTCGGGGTGCACGACGACGATGCCGTCGGGGTGCTCGGCACGGAAATCCTCGATGTGGGCGGGACGGAACCGCTGGTGCACGGTGCAATGGCCCTTCCACAGCAGGAAGGTGGCCTCCTTCACCTCGGCCTCCTTCAGACCGCCCAGCTGCCGGCGAGGGTCCCACACCTCCATGTCGGACTCGTCGTAGCCCATGTCAAAGCCGGTGTTGCGGCCCAGGTGCTGGTCGGGGAAGAACAGCACCTTCGTGCCCTCTCCCTTGGCGAAGGCCCAGTCGAGGACCGCCCGGGCGTTCGAGCTGGTGCACACCGCGCCGCCGTTGCTGCCGACGAAGGACTTCAACGCCGCCGAGGAGTTCATGTAGGTGATCGGCACGATCTTGGCGATGTCGGTGACCGCCGCCAGCTCGTCCCAGGCGTCCTCGACCGATTCGAGATCGGCCATGTCGGCCATCGAACAGCCGGCGTTGAGGTCGGGCAGGATCACCCGTTGCTCGGGGGAGGTGAGTACGTCGGCCGCCTCGGCCATGAAGTGCACCCCGCAGAACACGATGTAGGTGGCCTCGGGGCGGGCCTGGGCCAACTTGGCCAGCTTGAAGCTGTCACCGCGGGCGTCTGCCCAGCGAATGATCTCGTCGCGCTGGTAATGGTGCCCGAGGATGAACAGCCGTTCACCCAGGGCGGCCTTGGCCGTGGCGATGCGTTCATCGAGCTCGTCGGGTGTGGCATCGGTGTAGCGGGCGCCGAGCCGACCTTGAAGTCGCAACATCAGACTGACCTCCGGCGGGGCTCGGGGGGGGTCGAAGATCCCGCTGTCGCATCATACGACGCGTCCGGGCCTCCCCTCCCCGATCTCCGCCACCGGCGATCCGATCGAACCGGATCGCACCCGTCGCCGATACCGATACTTGACCTAACTGGTCGGGTTAAGGCGTAACATGACGCCCTGTGCTGGCGGACTCGTGAGTTGGATCGATCCTGGCCTGGTGATCGGTGGCCTGGCCGGCGGTTTCACGATGGGCCTGACCGGCATGGGTGGCGGTGCCCTGCTGACGCCGATGCTCGTGCTGCTGTTCGGCGTCAGCCCCACCGCTGCGGTCGGGTCCGACCTGGTGACCTCCCTGGCGGTCAAACCCTTCGGCGGGGCCATCCACGCTCGGGCGGGCACGGTCCGCTGGGACCTGGTCAGGTGGCTGGCGCTCGGATCGGTCCCCGGCGCCCTGTTGGGCGTCGCCCTCCTCCAAGCGGTCGGCACTCAGGGCGACTCCCTCGTGCAGACCATGCTCGGGATCACACTCCTGGCCGCAGCCACGGTCATGGTGTGGCGGGCCCGCAACCCGGTCTCCGACCACGACGGCCCACCCACCCCGGTGCGACCATGGCCCACCGCAGCCCTCGGGCTGGTCGGAGGCACCGTCGTCGGGCTCACGTCGGTCGGCTCCGGCTCGCTGATGATCGCCGTGCTCACCCTGCTGTACCCCAAGCTCCGCCGGTCCGAACTGGTCGGCACCGACCTGGTCCAAGCCGTCCCGCTCGTCGGCGCCGCAGCCATCGCCCACCTCGGCATCGGCAACGTGTCCGCAGCGATCACCGGCTCACTCATCATCGGCAGCCTCCCGGGCGTCATCATCGGCGCCCGCGTATCGGCCTACTACGACGGCAAACTGGTGCGCGCCGCCATCCCCGCGGTCCTCGGCGCCTCAGCGCTCAAGTTGTTGGGCGTCCTGTAGCCCGGTGATCCAGATCGCCGCAGGCGATCAGGCAGGTTCGAGGCCCAGCATCGGGGCCAGGTAGGCGCCGGTGTAGCTCTCGGCCACCTTCGCCACCTGCTCGGGGGTGCCCTCGGCGATGAGGGTGCCGCCGCCGTCGCCGCCCTCGGGGCCCAGGTCGATCAGCCAGTCGGCCGACTTGATCACGTCCAGGTTGTGCTCGATGACGACCACCGAGTTGCCCGCCTCGACCAGGCGCTTCAACACGATCAGCAGGCGCCGGGTGTCCTCGAAGTGCAGGCCGGTGGTCGGCTCGTCGAGCAGGTACACCGTGTTGCCGGTCGACCGCTTGGCCAGCTCGGCGGCAAGCTTCACCCGCTGGGCCTCGCCGCCCGACAGCGTGGTGGCCGGCTGACCGAGGCGCACGTACCCGAGGCCGACGTCGACCAGCGTCTCCAGGTGACGGGAGATCACCGGCTGCGCCCGGAAGAACTCGAGCGCCTCATCGATCGGCAGGTTGAGCACCTCGGCGATGTTCTTGCCCTTGTAGCGCACCTCGAGGGTGTCGCGGTTGTAGCGGGCGCCGCCGCACACCTCGCATGGCACGTACACGTCGGGCAGGAAGTGCATCTCGATCTTCAGCGTGCCGTCGCCCGAGCAGGCCTCGCAGCGGCCGCCCTTGACGTTGAAGCTGAACCGACCGGGCAGGTAGCCGCGCACCTTGGCCTCCGGGGTTCGGGCAAACAGCTTGCGGATGTGGTCGAACACGCCCGAGTAGGTGGCCGGGTTGGAGCGTGGGGTCCGCCCGATCGGCGACTGGTCGATGTCGATCACCTTGTCGACATATTGCAGGCCCTCCACCTTGCGGTGCAGGCCCGGCGCCACCTTGGAGTTGTACACGTGCTGCATCAGCGAGCGCATCAGGATGTCGTTGATCAGGCTGGACTTACCCGAGCCCGACACGCCGGTGACGCAGACGAACGAGCTGAGCGGGATGCCGACGGTGAGGTTCTTCAGGTTGTGCTCGCGGGCGCCGACGATGCGCAACCAACGATCGCCCGGGGCGCGGCGCCGGTCGGGCACTTCGATCGACAACTTCTGGGACAGGTACTGCCCGGTCAGGCTCTTCTTGGACTTCAACAGGCCCTTGACCGGACCGGCGTACACCACCTCGCCGCCGTGCTCGCCCGCGCCGGGGCCGACGTCGACCACGTAGTCCGCGGCCCGGATCGTGTCCTCGTCGTGTTCGACGACGATCACCGAGTTGCCCAGACCGCGCAGGCGCTCGAGCGTTTCGATCAGCCGGTGGTTGTCGCGCTGGTGCAGGCCGATCGACGGCTCGTCGAGCACGTACAGCACGCCCACCAGGCCGGAGCCGATCTGGCTGGCCAGGCGGATGCGCTGAGCCTCGCCACCCGACAGGGTGGCCGCTCCGCGGTGCAGGTTGAGGTAGTCGAGGCCGACGTCGACCAAAAAGCGCAGGCGGGCGTTGATCTCCTTCAGCACCCGCTCGGCGATCAGCAGCTGGCGGTCGTCCAGCTTCATGGCGACCAGCCGGTCGGCCGCATCGGAGATCGACATCGACGACAGGTCGTGCACGTTGAGGCCGTCGATCGTCACCGCCAACGCCAGCGGGTTCAGCCGGGCACCGCCGCAGTGCGAACAGGCCACCTGGCGCATGTAGCTCTCGGCCTGCTCGCGGGCCCAGTCGCTGTCCGCCTCGCTGTGGCGGCGACGCAGGTAGGGAATGGCCCCCTCGAAGTTGGCCTGGTAGCTACGGGTGCGGCCGTAGCGGTTCTGGAACCGGACGCTCACCTTCTTGCTCGTGCCGTGCAGCAGCGTTTTGCGGTCCTTGGCGGGCAGGTCCTCCCACGGGGTGTTGAGGTTGATGCCTCGCTCCTCGCCCACCGCCTCGAGCAACCGGTGAAAGAACTTGGCGTGACCCGACGCCCACGGGGCGATCGCCCCCTTGGCCACCGTCAGCTCGGGATCGGGCACCACCAGATCGGCGTCGACCTCGAAGGTCGTGCCCAGGCCGTCGCAGTGCTCGCAGGCGCCGTAGGGCGAGTTGAACGAGAAGTTGCGGGGCGACAGCTCCTCGAAGCTCTTGCCGTCGGACGGGCGGGACAGCTTTTCGGAGAAGGTCAGCGTCTCCGGCTCGCCCTCCTTGGGCACCAGCTCGATCTGGGCGACGCCCTCGCCGAGGCGCAGCGCTGTCTCCATCGAGTCGGTCAGCCGGCGGTCGATGCCCTCGCGTAACACCAGGCGGTCGACGACGACGTCGATGTGGTGGATCTCATAGCGGGCCAGGCCGTTGTCGGCCCCGAGCGCCACCAGCTCGGCCAGTTCACGGATCTCGCCGTCGACGCGCACCCGGACGAATCCCTCCTTCGAGAGGTCGGCG
Organism: Candidatus Neomicrothrix sp.; assembly: GCF_035329545.1. Taxonomy (NCBI): domain Bacteria; kingdom Bacillati; phylum Actinomycetota; class Acidimicrobiia; order Acidimicrobiales; family Microthrixaceae; genus Candidatus Neomicrothrix; species Candidatus Neomicrothrix sp. The sequence continues at coordinate 20,803 of NZ_DAOLGP010000034.1, read as the reverse complement.
AACAGCTGCTCGTAGGTGCCCTTGCGGCCGCGCACCACCGGCGCCAGCACCTGAAAGCGGGCGCCCTCCTCAAGACGGAGCACCCGGTCGACGATCTGCTGGGGCGTCTGGCGCACCAGCTCCTCGCCGGTCTCCGGATCGTGGGGAACGCCAACGCGGGCGAACAGCAACCGGAGGTAGTCGTACACCTCGGTGACCGTGCCGACCGTCGATCGCGGGTTGCGCGATGCCGACTTCTGGTCGATCGAGATCGCCGGCGACAGGCCCTCGATGAAGTCGACGTCGGGCTTGTCCATCTGGCCCAGGAACTGGCGGGCGTAGGCCGACAGTGACTCGACGTAGCGGCGCTGCCCCTCGGCGTAGATCGTGTCGAAGGCCAGCGACGACTTGCCCGATCCGGACAGACCGGTGAACACGACCAGCTTGTCGCGGGGCAGCTCCAAGTCGACGTTCTTTAGGTTGTGTTCCCGGGCACCCCGGATCCGAATCGTTTCAGCCACGGGACAACACTACTACCGACCCCCAGTCGGGGAACACCTGTTCGCCACAGGGTGCCGGCCCAAGCTCGGGGGCCGATCTCGGGCTCAACGTCGGAGAAGACATCGACCAAGCCGGAGCGCCGACCGATCCCGGGCCCTACCCTGGCCATCATGGACTTTGAGCACTCCGAACGGGCCCAGATCGTCATGGAGCAGGTGGAGCGCTTCGTACGCGAGCGAATCGTGCCCAACGAGGCCACCTACCGGGATCAGCTGTCGGGGAGCGACGATTGGCGTCAGTGGCGGGTGCCGCCGATCGTCGAGGAACTGAAGGGACAGGCCAAGGAGTTGGGCCTGTGGAACCTGTTTCTCCCCGACGAGACCCACGGGGCGGGCCTCAACAACCGCGACTACGCACCCGTCGCCGAGCTGACCGGGCGCAGCTTCCTCGCCCCCGAGGTGTTCAACTGCGCAGCCCCCGACACCGGTAACGCCGAGGTGCTGGTGCAGTACGGCTCGGACCTGCAGAAGGAACAGTGGTTGCTGCCGTTGCTCGATGGCGAGATCCGCTCGGGCTTTTCGATGACCGAACCGGCGGTCGCCTCGAGCGACGCCACCAACATGGCGGCCACCGCCGAGTTGGAGGGCGACGAGGTGGTGCTCAACGGCCAGAAGTGGTGGACGAGCGGGGCGGGCGATCCGCGCTGTGCGTTCCTGATCTTCATGGGGGTCACCGACCCGTCCGCCGATCGGCATCAGCGGCACTCGATGGTGCTGGTGCCGATCGACTCCCCAGGCGTGAGGATCCTGCGCATGCTGCCCGTCTTCGGAGACCTCGGGGAGCCGCACGGACACGCCGAGATCCTCTTCGACAACGTTCGGCTGCCGGCCGAAGCGATCATCGCCGGGCCTGGGCGGGGCTTCGAGATCGCCCAGGGACGGCTCGGCCCCGGCCGCATCCATCACTGCATGCGGGCGATCGGCGCGGCCGAACGGGCGCTTCAGCGCCTCTGCGAGCGGTCGGTTCTTCGGACCGCCTTCGGCAAGCCGTTGATGAACCTGGGGGGCAACCGGGACATCATCGCCAACTGTCGCATGGCGATCGACCAGGCCCGGTTGTTGACGATGAAGGCCGCATGGGAGTTGGACACCCAGGGCACCTTCGGCGCGCTCGTCAGCATCTCGGCCATCAAGGTGGTGGCCCCCAACGTCCTTCAGCAGGTGGTGGATGCCGCCATCCAGATCCACGGCGGCGAAGGCGTCGCCGACCCCGAGCTGAGCTACCTGATGGGCATGGCCCGAGCGCTGCGCCTGGCCGACGGCCCCGACGAGGTGCATCGGGCCATGGTGGCCCGCCTCGAGCTGGGCAAGTACACCTAGCGTTTCTGGCCGGTGCGTCGTTCCCCGGCCGGGGACGAGACGCCGACGGTGGCAGGCTGGGCGGTGGACTCACCCGCTGATCGTCGCGTGCGACCCGTCTGACGCCCGGTGTGCGGAACGGGTCCGCTCGGCGGCGATACTGGTGGCATGTCCAGTACCTCCGGCCGGTTGTTCCGCGTCACCACCTTCGGCGAGTCCCACGGCGTCGGCGTCGGCTGCATCGTCGATGGGTGCCCGCCCCGGTTGGAGCTTGACGTCGCCGCCGTGCAGGCCGACCTCGACCGACGCCGTCCCGGCCAGAGTCGCCTGGTGACCCAACGCCAAGAGGCCGATCGGGTCGAGATTCTCTCCGGCGTCGCCATGGAGGAGGAGGGGGACGCAGTCACGTTGGGGACGCCGATCGCCATGCTGGTGCGCAACGCCGACCAGCGACCCGGCGCCTACGGACACATGTCCGACGTCTATCGCCCCAGCCACGCCGATTACACCTACGACGCCAAGTACGGCGTGCAGGCGGCGTCCGGCGGCGGCCGGGCCTCGGCCCGCGAGACGGTCGGGCGGGTGGCCGCCGCCGGGATCGCCCGCCAGCTGCTGGCCCAGGGCGCCGGCATCGAGGTGCTCGGCTGGGTGAGCAGCGTCGGCGATATCACCGCCGAGGTCGACCCGGACCGGGTCACCCTGGCCGACGTCGAGGCCGGCCCCACCCGCTGTCCCGATCCGGAGGCGGCCGCCCGCATCGAAGCGGCGATCAACGCAGCCCGACGCGACGGCGACAGCCTGGGCGGAGCGGTCACGTGCGTCGCCCGGGGCGTGCCCGCCGGGCTGGGCGACCCGGTGTTCGACAAGCTGGACGCCACGCTGGCGACGGCGTGCATGTCGCTGCCTGCCGCCAAGGGCTTCGAGGTGGGCTCGGGCTTTGCCGGCACCACGATGACCGGCCGCACCCACAACGATCCGTTTGTGCCGGGGGCCGACGGCCGACCCGACGTCGCCGCCAACCGCTCCGGCGGCATCCAAGGGGGCATCTCCAACGGGGCGCCGGTGATCTGCCGGGTGGCCTTCAAGCCGACCGCCACGATCGGAAGCGTTCAGGACACGGTCAACCGAGGCAACGAAGCGGTCAAGCTGGCGGCCAAGGGCCGCCACGACCCTTGCGTCCTCCCCCGCGCAGTGCCGCTGGTCGAAGCTGCCATGCTGCTGTGCTTGGCCGACGCCTGGCTGGCCCAGCGGGCCGTCGACGTCCTCTAACCTGGCATCGCCGCACCGACGCCTCCTCCGCCCCGGCCTTGCCTTGCCGGGCCGTCGACATCCCCCGACCTGGCCTTGCCGGGCCGTCGACATCCCCCGACCTGGCCTCACCGGGCCGTCGACATCCTCTGACCTGGCCTCACCGGGCCGGCGGCATCCTCCGCCCTGGCCTCACCGGGCCGTCGACATCCTCTGACCTGGCGTCACCGACCGGTGGCCGACTCGCGCTGGCGCTGGTTCCAGCGACCCTCAGCAGCCTGCTCGACCTGCTGCGAAAGCCTGACCGCCGACTTGCGCATGACCACCATGCGAAAGTCGGCGGTCAGACTCTTGCAGCACCGCCCACCCGGTCGCTCGCCCGGCCAAGCGCCGCGCACCTCACGAAAGCCCCGGCCGCTACAGGGCGGGGTCGTCGGTGGCCTGCTCCTCGAGCGCCCTCGACTGGGCGTCGATGATGATCGGCCCGAAGTAGGCGTCGACCCAGCCGGAGCCCAGCTCGGGATTGGGATGCACCCCGTCGGGTCGCAGGTCGACCGTCTGCTCTGCCAGCTCGACCGCTCCGGCGTAGTCGAGCACGACGGTGCCCACGCGCTCGTTGGCCTCCCGGGCGATGATGTCGTTGAGCACCCGCACCCGCTCGGGGAAGTCCTTGCCCACCCGGACGCCGTTTGCGTCGATGGGCTGCGTCGGCGGCACGTTGCCGATCAGCACGGTGGCGCCGCCCGATTCGAGGGCGTCCAGCTTGGCGGACAGCACCTCGGTGTAGCGCTGCTGGAAGGCGGGGTCGGCCAGCGAGGTCCACTCGCCGTCGATCTCGTGGTCGTACAGGTCGATGCCCAGGGACATGTACAAGACGACGTCCGGTGTGTCCTCGGCGATCAGCTCGGCCATTCCGGCGGCATCGAGGCAGCCCGGCGGCGGCTTTAGGCGTGGCTGCCCGGGGGCGACCTGGAGATCGATGTCGGTCATCGTGCCGCACCCCAGCGCGGCATGGCCGACCACCTTGACGCCGACGTTCTCCTGAAGCCAGCCGTCGCTCACGAAGAAGGTGGTGAAGCCGACCGAGTCCCCGAACTCTGCCACCGTGTCACCGAAATCGACGTCGGCGGCGCCCTGCACCGGCGCACCGCGCGGCACCGTGACCAGCGGGGCGCCGAGATCCTCGGCCGACGCCTCGGACGACGGCAACGGCAGGAGGATCAGGCCGGCGACGACCGTTGTTGCGGTCAGCCAGGCCAGCGGGACGGTGGCGGTGATCTTGGGGCGCCACGTACGGATCGGGCGCTCGATCCAGAACGTGATCGCCGAGGCGACCGCCACCGAGACGCCGACCTGGATGACGACCGTGGCCAGCCTGCCGGTGCCCAGGCGCCCCTGGGACAGCACCTGCAGGATCGGCCAGTGCGTCAGGTACAGGGCATAGCTGATGCGGCCCAGGTACGGCAGCGGTTCGGCCGCCAGGGTGCCGGCCAGGCCGACGCGGGACGTGGGCCCGGCGTGGGCCACTCCGACGATCAGCACCGCCCAGATCCCGCCGCCGACGATCAGGCCGCCATGGGAGATGATGGGGCTCGAGGCCGGCAGCGTGATCACCGCCAGGATGAAGATGGCCAGGGCGGGTAGCGCCAGGCTGGCCGCCCGCCGGCCGAGCCGGTCGCCGAGGCGATGGTGCAGCGCACCGAAGAGCACACCGAAGAGGATCTCGGCCATACGGGTATCGGTGCCCAGGTACACCCGCTCCGGGTTGGACGAGAGCAGCAACGTCAGCACGGTCGAGATCGCAATGCCGACGATGGCCAGGGGCACGAGCCGGTCGATCCGTTTGCGCTGCGAGCCGATCAGCACCAGCACCACCAGGGGAAAGACCAGGTAGAACTGCTCCTCGATGGCGAGCGACCAGTAGTGGCGCACCGGCGAGGCCACCCCGAGCAGGTCGAAGTAGCCGGTGCCCGAGATCAGGGCCTCCCAGTTGGCCACGTGGAACAAGGCCCCGAACATCGAGGATCGGAACCCAACGGTGGACCAGATCGACGGGTCGAGGTGCTCCAGGGCCACGATCGACGTCAACGTCACCATCGACGCAGGGGCCAGCCGTTTGATCCGGCGTCGCCAGAACGCGCCCACCGCCACCCGGCCGGTGCGCTCAACCTCGCCCATCATCAGGCGGCTAATCAGATAGCCGGACAGGGTGAAGAACAGCGAGACGCCCAGGTAGCCGCCCTGCGCCCACCCGAAGTCGAGGTGGTACGCGACAACGGCGGCGACGGCGATTCCCCGCAACCCGTCGAGCGAGGGCAGGTAGCCCAGCGCAGGACGCGCCGCAGCAGCGCTCGATGCAGCATGGGCGGTCGTGTCCGTGGCACTCATCCGCTCTCCAGCCTGACCGCGGCACGATCGTGCGGGCCATTCATCGGACAGATCCGCGTTCGGAGGATGCCACAGGCGGGGCTACTTGGACAGCCCGGCCGAGCGAGCCTCGCGCTCGAGCTCCTTCACCTCGTCGCGCAGCCGTGCCGCCTCCTCGAAGCGCAGGTCGGCCGAGGCCTCCTCCATCTCGCTGCGCAGCGCCTGGATCAGCCGGCCCAGATCCTCGGGGGGTAGGTCGGCGTAGGCCTCGGCCCGAGCTCGCTCGCCCGGCCGCTGCTTGCGACGGCCACCGCCGGGGATGGGCGTGCCGCCGCCGGCACCCCGCAGATCGGCCAGGATGTCGGTGACCGCCTTGCGCACCGAGGTGGGGTCGATGCCGTGCTCGATGTTGTGGGCCTGCTGCAGGCCACGGCGCCGGTTTGTCTCCGACAGGGCACGCCGCATCGAGTCGGTCATGTTGTCGGCGTACATCACCACCCGCCCCTCGACGTTGCGAGCGGCCCGGCCGATCATTTGGATCAGCGAGGTCTCCGAGCGGAGGAACCCCTCCTTGTCGGCGTCGAGGATGGCCATCAGGGACACCTCGGGGATGTCGAGGCCCTCGCGCAGCAGGTTGATGCCCACCAGCACGTCAAACTCACCAAGCCGCAGGTCGCGCACCAGCTCGATGCGCTGCAGGGTGTCCACCTCGCTGTGCAGGTACCGCACCCGTACGCCCATCTCGAGCAGGTAGTCGGTCAGGTCCTCGGCCATCTTCTTGGTCAGCGTGGTCACCAGCACCCGCTCGCCCCTGGTGACCCGCTCGTCGATGCGGGCCATCAGGTCGTCGATCTGTCCCTTGGTGGGCCGCACCTCCACCTCGGGGTCGACCAGGCCGGTGGGCCGCACGATCTGTTCGACCACCCGGTCGGAGTGCTCGATCTCCCACTTGGACGGCGTCGCCGACAGCAGCACGCACTGGTTGACCCGCTTCTCCCACTCCTCGAAGCGCAGCGGCCGGTTGTCGGCCGCCGACGGCAGGCGGAAACCGTGCTGGATCAGGTTCTCCTTGCGGGACCGGTCGCCGGCGTACTGTCCGTGGATCTGAGGGATGGTGACGTGGCTCTCGTCGATCACCATGAGGAAGTCGTCGGGAAAGAAGTCGAGCAGCGTGTTGGGCGGATCGCCCGGTGCCCGGCCCTCCATCGGTGCCGAGTAGTTCTCGATGCCGTTGCAGAACCCCATCTCGTTGAGCATCTCGAGGTCGTACTCGGTGCGCATGCGCAGCCGTTGGGCCTCGAGCAGCTTCTGCTCGCGCTCGAACAGCTGTAGCTGGCCGGCCAGCTCGGTCTCGATCCGACCGATGGCGGCGCGCAACTTGTCGTCGGGCGTGGCGTAGTGGGTGGCCGGGAAGATCTCCAGCTCCTCCTGGGTGCGTACCCGCTCGCCGGTCAGCGGGTCGACGATCGAGATCGTCTCGATCTCGTCGCCGAACAGCTCGATGCGCACCGCCGTCTCCTCGTACGCCGGGTGGATCTCGATGACGTCGCCGCGCACCCGAAACTTGCCCCGCACCAGATTGAGGTCGTTTCGCTCGTACTGCATGTCGACCAGGCGGCCCAGCAGCTCCCGTTGATCGATCGACTCCCCCACCCGCACCGACAGCAGTTGGCGGGCGTAGTCCTCGGGCGAACCCAGGCCGTAGATGCAGCTGACCGAGGCGACGACGATCACATCCCGACGGGTGAGCAGCGCGGAGGTGGCCGAGTGCCGCAGCCGGTCGATGTCGTCGTTCACCGAGCTGTCCTTCTCGATGAAGGTATCGCTGGAGGCGATGTAGGCCTCGGGCTGGTAGTAGTCGTAGTAGCTGACGAAGTACTCCACCCGGTTGTCGGGGAAGAACTCGCGGTACTCGTTGGCCAGCTGTGCGGCCAGGCTCTTGTTGGGCGCCAGCACCAGGGTGGGCCGCTGCACCTGCTCGATCATCCACGCAACCGTGGCCGACTTACCCGAGCCGGTGATGCCCAGCAGCGTCTGGTAGCGCTCGCCGGCCTCGATGCCCTCGGCCAACGCAGCGATCGCCTCCGGCTGGTCGCCCGCCGGCTCGAACGCAGCGTGCACCTTGAAGGGGCGCACCATCTTGGGCGCAGCCATCGCCTGGCGCAGCGGCGGTGGGACGGGTGGAGCGCTGGATTTTGCCACGGCGACAGCCTACGACGGTCCTGTGACAATCCAGGTCGGTGGGACAAGGAGGGTCTGTCGCGGCAACGGCCCCCGTCGTCCTGCGTTCAGGCCGTCGCCGGCCGGTGGGCGCGGGCGAGGCAATCGATCGCCACAGCCGGCCCGTTGTCGGTGTCGACGGATCGATTGACCCGCTCGGCTCGCTCGATGACCAGGTCGTCAACCCCGGCCTCGGACAGGTCCCGCCGAACGTCGTCGGGACCGTAGAGCACGGCCGCATCCGGGGGGCCACCAACCCCTTCGGTGAGATTCAACAGATCGTGGCCGACGATCAGCAGGGTGCCCCCGGGGGCGAGCTCGCGAGCGGCCCGCGAGAAGGCGGCCCGGCGCTCCGGCTCGGGTACCTGCAGGTAGAAGACGATGACGAGGTCGAACTCGCCGGTGGGCTCTCCGGCGGTCACGTCCTCGACGATCCACTCGATGGTGACGTCGTTCGCCTCCGCCAGTCCCGCCGCCTTGGTCAGCCCCACTTGGGAGAAGTCGATGCCGGTGACCGTCCAGCCCCGGCTGGCCAGCCAGACAGCGTTGCGACCTTCGCCGCAGGCGAGATCCAGTGCCCGGCCCGGCGTGAGGCCATCGACCTCGGGCGGAAGGAACTGGTTCGGTTCGCTCTTCCAGATAAGGTCGGTAGTGCTGTAGCGCTCGTCCCAGCGCCGGGGGTCACTCACGCTGACGCTCCGGGGAGGTCGATGCCGGCAAACTCGTGGAACGCCTCCCAGGCCCGGGGCCCGTACACCGTGGCCGGCCCGCCAGCCATCAACAGCGCGACCCCGAGGGTCTCGGCTACTTCCTCGGCGGTCGCACCCTGTTTGGCGGCGGCCCTGGCGTGGTTGGCGATGCAACCGTCGCACTGCTTCACCACCGAGATGGCCAGGGCCATCAGTTCCTTCACCTTAGCCGGGAGTACCCCGTCGCCCGATGCCGCCTGATGGAGCGCACCGAACGCGCTGTACGCCTCGGGGATGGCGGCGCGTAGCGACTTGGACGGCTCGCGCAGGTCGGCGGCAATGTCTTTGTAGTGGCCCATCGGGTCCTCGTTTCCTGGGTAGGTCGGCGGGTCAGCGACCCTAACCCGCCAACGTTGCCGCCCCGGCCGGCCCCAGGACCCAGTGGCCGATCCGCTCGGTGCGGTACGGCTTACATGACCTCGTCGACCAGCGGTGGGAAGCGATCAGAACGGTCAGGGCCAGGTCCGTGCTTGTGACTGTGGTGATGCAAGGCGAGGAAGCGGGCCTGATGCGGCAGGTGTTCGTTGCCCGCTTCGAGCCAGCTGCGGGTGTCTGCGTGGGCGCGGTCGATCAGTTCGTCGGCGTGGCCGAAGTCGACGGCGTTCACGCTGAGGGGGCACAGCGGGGGTGCGACGATGATCTCGACCTGATCTGCGAAGTGGGCGACCTCGACGATCAGTCGCTGCTCCAGCAGCAGCGTGATCGAATGGGCCAACGCGGCCAGGGGCGTGCTCGGCGGGTCGCTCAGGTCGCAGGCAAAACCGGCGGGCACGACCACCACCCGGTCGGACCCCAGCGCCACGGCCTGACCGACGGCGGTGTTGTTCGAGACACCGCCGTCGATCAGCAGCCGTCCCTCGTGGTCGACCGGTCGAAATACCGCCGGGATGGCGGCGCTCGCCAGTACCGCCGTGGTGGCATTGCCGCTGGAGAGCACCACCTCCTCGCCGCTCAGTACGTCGGTGGTGATGATGTGCAGCGGCAGTTGCGCATCCCCCAAGTCGGTGATCGGCAGGTGCTTGTCGACCAACCGCCGCAGCGGTCGCATCGAACACAACGAGGCCCGTTTCCCTGCGAAGGCCAACACCGACCGAAGCGGATCGACCGGAAAGACGTCCTGTCGTCGCAACCCGCGCCACAGCGTCGCCAGATCGGCGATCGACTCGGACGAGTAGCCGTGCGCCCCGAGATACGCGGCGTTGAGCGCCCCGGCCGACGTGCCGATCAGCAGGTCGGGGCGGAGTCCCTGCTCTTCAAGTGCGGCGAGCATGCCGGCCTGGACGGCTCCGAGGCTGCCGCCACCGGACAGGACGAACGCTGTGGTCATCGCAACACCTCTCTATCATCAAGTTGTATTGTTGATAGTAGCGGGCCGCCCGGTCTATAGCTACCGAATCTTGCACTTAGAGGTACGATGTACCCATGTCAGCGAAGCAACCGCCCACGATCGACCAGATCGCCGCCCTCAGCGTTCTGGGGGAGCCCAGCCGGCGGGCGCTCTACGACCACATCGTGTCCGCAGGTGACTGGGTCGGGCGGGACGCAGCCGCCGACGCTGCAGGCATCCAACGGGGCGTCGCCGCCCACCACCTCGACCGGTTGGCCGAGGAAGGCCTCCTCGACGTGGACTACCAGCGGCTCACCGGCCGGACGGGCCCCGGCGCCGGCCGGCCCGCCAAGGTGTACCGCCGTTCCGATGCCGAGTTCGACATCGCCCTGCCGCCCCGTGATTACGAGTTGGCCGGACGCCTCCTTGCCGATGCCGTTGTGGACGCTCAAGCGACGGGGCGGGACGTCTCCGACGCCGTCGATGGTGCCGCCCGCGCAGCCGGACAACAACTCGGCCAGGCCATCAAGACCCTCCAAGGCCGAGCGCGTTCGGCCGACTCCGCCCGAGCGGCCACGCTGGAGGTGCTTCACGGGCAGGGCTACGAACCGCTCGAGCAAAGCGACGGCACGGTCGTGCTGCGGAACTGTCCATTCCACGTCCTGGCCAAAAGCCACACCGAGTTGGTGTGTCGCATGAACCATTGCCTCATCGCAGCGGCCGTTGCAGAGGTCGACGACAGCGGCTTCGACGTGCGCCTCGAGCCCGACCCCACCCTGTGCTGCGTCCGCCTCCGGCGAAGCCAGGAGTAACGCACTGCGGCCGAGGCGCTGAACCCAGAACTACGAGCGTGCCCGCGACACAGCGGCGAACACGATCGCTGCTGCGTGACCGACGTTGAGCGAATCGACCGCATCGCTGATCGGGATCCTCACCCGTTTGCTGGCGGCGCTGAGGACCTCGGGGGTCAGGCCCGGGCCCTCCGCTCCAAGCATGATCGCCAGTCGCTCCGGCACGTCGGCCCTCCACAGATCCTCGGCGTCGACGCCGGGTGTCAGCGCCCACGATTCGAACCCGTGGTCGTGCAACGTGCCGAGCGCTCCGGGCCACTCATCGGATGAGGCTCGGGCCACGCGCATGTGCAGGATCTCGCCCATGCTCACCCGCACGGTGCGGCGATGGTAGGGATCGGTGCAAGTGGGGCTGAGCACCATGCCATCGATGTCGAAGGCTCGGGCCGCCCGTGCGATCGCCCCGACGTTCTCGTCGTCGTTGAGCGCCTCGAGCACGATCAACCGCTTCGAGGTCGCTGCAAGGTGCTCGACAGACTGAAGCGGCTGGCGGAACGCCGAGACCAGAACCGCTCGTGGCAGGTCGAACCCAACGATGTGGTGCATCACGTCCCGCTCGGCCACGTACACCGGCACGCCATCCATCTCGGGCCGCTCCGTGAACGGCCGGAAGCGGTTGACTCTGGATGGCGACAGCAGGACCGATCGAAAGACGTGACCGGAGTCGATCAGCCGGTCGATCGACACCCACCCCTCCGACAGGAAGTACTCGTCGTCCTCCATCTCCCGACGCGCCGCCTGGTCGTTCAGCCGGCGAAAATCGGCCAACCGAGGATCGTCGGCATCCCCGACCGAGATCGTCTCGCTCACCCGGCCGACAGTACGCCAAACCTGTGGCGCCTCTGTCAGCGACGGGTCGGGCTACCCGGGCAGACCGACCCGATGACGGGTCACAACCCAGCCCCTACCGTGGCGCGCAGCGGCGGCGAGCGCGTTGACGCGACGTGGAAGGCGGGTCACCATGGCACTGTCCGAAAAGCACCGATCCACGCTCTACAACCAGTTGGGCGACACGGTCGGCGACTACGAAGCAGTGGGAGAGCTGTTGTCCAACATCGCATCCCGCGAACTGGACGAACCCGCAACCCGTGATTTCGTCGCGGCCCAGGTTCAGGGCGTCAGGACCGAGATCGAGAGTCTCCGCACCCAGATCTCCGAGTCAGAAGTCCGGCTCACACGCTACGTGCACCAGGAACTCGCCGGGTTCCGCAGCGAGATGGCCGGGTTCCGCACGGAGATCGTCGGGATTCGGGCCGAAGTCGCTCAGCTCCGAGCTGGCATCGACGGTCTTCGCAGCGACATGAACAGGACCAACCAGTGGATGATCGGGCTGGTCATCACGCTGGTGCTCGGCCTGATCGCCTCTCAGTTCATCGGAGGCTGACCCGCGTCTGAGATCAGTTGTCGACGGCGCCGAAGGACGCGAGCAGTTGGCGCACCCGCTCACCCGCATGAGCACCGGCGAGCGCCTCGGTGTCGATATCCCTCAGCGCCTTCGCCAACTTTCGCTCGTTGTCATCGAGCAGTTCCGCGTAGGTGCCGTCAAGGAGGTAGGCGTCGAGGTCTGCAGACTCCAAAGCCACCAGGTCGAGAAAGATCTGGGCCCACCTCGCGGCCTGCGCAAAATCTGCTTCGGTTGGCTCTCCTACCGGCTTTTCGGCGATGGGAACCACGCGAACGTCATCTCTCCACAAATCCGCAAAGAGGGGGTCGTCAAACAGAGAGAGCGTCGTGCCCAGCCGACGGTCAACCTGACTGGAAGGCACCTCCGGCGTGGTGTTCTCGCCACGCGCCAGCCGAACCTCGTGGATCAGCTGATGGAAGTCCTCATCGGAGAGCGAGTAGCCAACGAAGAACATGTGTCGGGTCATCAACATGGCCTGCACCAGCCCGAAGAGGGCTCCGTGACGGGACGGAATGTCCAGATAGTCGGACCTGGTGAGGACGATACTCTCGTCTCGAGCGATGCAACCGTGGAGCTTCAATAGCCACCGCCCCTCAGGACGTGCCGATTCATAGGGAAGAACTGCCGGTCGGTCGCCTTCAATGGCATCGCAGGCCGACTCGAAGAGCGTGTCGTAGTTGGTCGTGATCGCTTCCCGCGATGGCAAGGAGGCCAGCAATCCTTGGGTGAGGCCGTACTCGGTTGCCTTCAAACGGTCTCTGAGCACTTCGTGCAGCGTCGAACCTGTGAGCCGTTGCTCGAGGATCGCAGCCTGATCGCGCATGTCGAGCCGACGGAGCGCTTCGAGGTTGTCCTGGCTCAGCTTGGCCTCGTCCGCGATGTCATCGAGCAGTCTTTGCCAGGTGGGTAACCCTGCACCTGCTGATGCCCCGGCGCCGAGGAACAACACCATCTGCCGATCTCGTGCGAGTTCGCCAAGCCGCTGCGCTTCGGTCACGAGGACCTCCGCCTTCGGTCCCATATCCCAGAGCTCCTTGAGCGACCGGCCGGCCACCAGATCGCGACGGACACGCTGAGCGGCCGAGAGCGAGCGCCTTCCCCAGCACACCAGCACCAGGTCGACTTCCTGCGACTCGGCCACGCACAGCATCTCTGGCAAGAGTTCCCGATAGATCGTTCCCTTGTCGGCCGCCATGCCACCGTCGCCCGTGCCCAACACCGGGATGGCCAGCAGCGGCGGGACGCCGGTTGGCTCCAGCCCTTCCTTGGCGCTCCGGGCGAATGGCTCGATCACGTCGGCGTACCACGAACCTTCGTTGCGAGGGTCGCCCGGATTCCGTCCGACGTTGGCCAGCCAAACCTGCGGTCTTCCCGCCAGTGATTGCTCAAGGCGAATTACTCTGGAACCATCCCAGACTTGGTTTGCCAAGCGCTGACCGGACACGAGTCCAATCTCCTCAGCGAATGCTCCGCTGATCGTGAATGCGCCGTCCGTTGGCAGCAGCCACGCATCGCAACCGATCTTGGTGATGTCTCCGGCGACGACGTGCACATGTCCAGGCATCACAGAACGCTATCGATCCGACCAGGTGAAGGTTCCTGGGTTGAAGAGTGGATGCTGGCTACACCGCCAGTCCCAACGATTGCCTGGATCTTCCTTGGGGAATCTGACATCGCCTGCCACAACGGACGGATTGCGACGTCGTGGCAGCGTCCGCAAGGTACGAGGCAAACCATCGTCGCGGACGTCACTCCCGAACGATGCCTCATCAAAGATGTCTGGGAGAAAGGTCGATGCGGAGTTCGTTCAGCTTCTCAGGCTCGACATCGCCCAAGTAGTGGATCAGGTCATCTTGGCGGGGCTGGCCGAACACGAGCCGGTATCGAGCCACATCGCGCTTGAGGCGAGCGAGTTGGCCCACCTCACGCGACATCGGCAGCATCGGGACATGCCGCTCGATCTTGGCATCACCTGAAAACACCCAGAACGGCACGAGCTCGGTGTCGTTCTCGCCGCGGGTCTCGGCAGCCGACGCAAAGAGGGCGGACCACGGATCGTCCGGCGCGGACCATGCGGCATCTGCGCATGCAGCAGCGACGTTGCGCCGAACGGCGTGGCCCTTGAAGCGGTGCACCCGCCCCTCACGCTGTTCGAGGTCGACCGGATTGGAAGGCAGGTTCCAATGCACGATCGCATGGCAGTACAGGTGGAAGTCGAGCCCCTCCTGCCCCACCGACGTGGAGGTCAGCACAAAGGGCCAGAACGGCGAGTTGAACGCCCGACGAAGGTGGGCAGAAGTGACGGTCGATTGCTCGGTCTCGGCCCGATCGTCGCCGAACCGCATCGCGTACCGAGTGCGAAACCGAGGGGTGTCGCCGGCCTCGCCCAAGTGGTCCATGGCCACCAGCGAGGTCGTTCTGATCCCCACCGCCTCCTGAACCGCAGCAGCCAGCTCATACATGTCGTCGCCAGGCTTGTCGCCGTCGATCTCATAGAGCCCGATGGACTCCCGCAACACGTGGAGGTACTCATCAAGCACGGCGGTGAGGCAGCCATCGGCGCAATACCTGGTGGCTGTGCGCCAGTAATCCTGCTCCCAGTCGGCCGATCGGACCATTGAAAGGACGTCGGGGAGGTTGAAGAGCGAACGGAAAGCCCACCCGATACGACACGCCCCATCCCACCGGTGCAGCAATGGCATTTGTGCGCCCAAGGCGTGGCCGATGGAGCGCAACGCCACGGTTGCTGGCGACCCCAAAGCCAAGTCGACCAACACGTCAACCAGATCGTCGGGCCGCTCCCCCAGCGGTACCTCACCTCGGTACATGGCGGCGGCCAGTTGCACGTGCTCCGTAAAGATCTCGTTTCCGGCACCCCCCTCGTCTTCGGTTTCCTCGGATGCACCTCCATCCCAGCCGCGACCGGTCCTGTCCTTTCGACTCATCCACGTCGCAAAATTGCTGGCTCGGTCGAGCAGCAACGGCGCCGCCCAATACCAACGCTTGTCCGGTTGAGGGGCGTCCGGGGCGTGATCCACGACGACGCGGTCCAGTGCCTCCTCAACTCGGGTCCTCACGAGGGCACGCATCTCGTCGAGCGTCAGCGTCCCACCATGCTCTTGGGCGATCTTCAGCGGATCGCCCAGCTCTGCCAAGGTGATGCAGGGGTACACGAACGCAAACGAGTTCATCGCGCCCGGCCGGCCCAGCGGATCCCGGCGGAACATCAGCAGTCCCCGGATGGTCTTTCGTGTTTCTGGGCTGTTGGAAACCATCGGGCCCCGGCGGAGGCCAAACATGCGGCGTTCCACTTCGTAGGACAGCAGCGAGGACACCGACTTCGGCACGCCCGTCCAGCTCGAGAAGATCAGTCGCTTGGTGAAGTTGAGGCGCTCGCCATCCCAGGGAGCAGCGAGCTCGTAGTACGGCAGCGACGGAGCGATCCACAACATCCGCCAAGCCTCGTTGTGGACCGTCTGTGCCTCGATCGACCGGTAGCGCCCGTTGTCGTCGTTGAGACGCAGGTAGCTCCGCCACGACTCCCAGTTGATCCGTCCGTTGGACTTGCCAAGTAGGTCTCGTGCCTCGCCGCTTCGGTCGGGGTCAACCAGCGCAGCACTGAGGTGGTCATCGAACTTGTAGCCGTCGCAGAAGTTGAGAAACGACGGTACCGATTTCCAGAACTCCAGAAGTCGGGGCGCACCCGCCGCCTTGGCCAAGCGCTCCAGCCCGACGTATCCAACGACGTCGGACGGTAGGAGGGCGCCACCATCGATGACCTCGGTCAGCATGCCGTTGCGGTCGTTGCCGGCGCCGAGGCGCTCGGTGCGCACCATCACGCTTGTCAGCTCCGCTTCGACGGCATGACGCAATTGTGCGAGTTCGGCTGGAGCGCGTCGCTCCACATCCATAATGCCAGCGCGAAAGTTGGCCATCGCCGACTCGAACCGGTTGGGCCGGCCGTTGAACAGAAACTCGACCGTATCGGTGAAGTCCCGATGGTGATTGTCGTCGGCGTCGTCGCCCCGAGTGAACATTTTGTACGGCGTCGCGCTGAGCAGCAGGGTCTTATTGTCGGCGAACCCGAAGAGATCGTGGGCGAGTTGCCCGGCGGCACTCTCTCCGGACATCAGATGACGAAACCGCTGGAACTCGTCGAGAATCACCAGGTCTGGTTCCAGCGCGTGCACGCACCGTTTGGCCAAAGCGGCCCGCAACTCACCAATCAGCTCATTGCGGAGATGCCGGGGCGGTGAGTCGATTTCCGGCACTCCGTGGGCGAAGTCGGTGGCCAGATCCCGAAACCGATCCTGCCCATTGAGCTTGGCCACATCCTCAGTGAAGCCCTCGAGCAGCCGGGCATCGACGTCGCCAAGTGCCAACTCGCCCCGCTCCAGATACTTCGGCCAGTTGTCGTCCCCGACGTCGACCTGGAGTAGGCGCCTTCCACCTGCCCCGGACACAGCTTCGTCGCCCCAGACGTGGCGCAGCAGCCAGTACAACAGCACCCGTTCATCACTCATGCCGGTGCTCGACTTGAGGTCAAACGACGTACCGGGGGTGAAGGACACGAAGTTCACCTTGTTGCCCTCGAGCTGCTTCACATCCCGGGCGATCATGGTCATGCGGGAGCTGAACGAAAAGTCTTGATCGGGCATCACGTTGAGGCGCCTGATGTTCTGCTTGGCGATGCCGGCGTTGGAGCAGATGTAGATGATGTCGATGCGCTCGACCTCGTCCCACAGCCGTTCAATGGCCTTGGCGATGACGCCTCTGGCCACCATCGTTTTGCCGAGCCCAACTTCGTCAGCGACCAAAAACCGGTCGGCGCCACGGTCGTAGAGCTGACGGAAGGCGTGCTCCACCGACGCTCGCTGAAAATCCTTGAGCTGGTCCAGAACCGGCCCAGACTCGTAGCCCGGTTCGCTCATCCCATTTGCTCCCGTGCAGCACCGATCGCGTGCCACACGTCGGCGAAGCCCTCCGGGAGGAGGTCACCCTTGTCGCTGACCTGGAAGCTCGCCACCAGGTCAGCCACCGGATCGAGCGAGTCGGGCGAGTCGACCAGCGCTCGCAGCAACGTCTCCAACAACGGTGGCATGCCGGCGCCGGTTGACCAATCGAACGACGCGCCTGCGCCCTTCAGCGCGTCGAGCAGCGACTCGTCGCCGGCGAGTTCGGCCAGCAGAAAAAGGAGGTACTTCAGCACCTTGTCGGGATCGTCGAGCAGTGACGCCAGCACCTGGTCCTTGCGGTCGTCCGGGGCGCCAGTCAGCCGCGCATTCACCAGCGTCCGGCCGAAGATCGGTGTGCCATCCACCGTGGAACGCGCCTCGATGAACAGGAACGACGTGATGGCCTGAAGCGACACTGACGGAATCACGGCGCCGCTCTCCGCGTACGGCGCACGGACGTCCAGCGGGGTCGCAGGTCCGATGGTGATATCCAGTCCGCTGTCGCCGATGCGCCGCTTGAGCGACTCCGATGGTGGGTCCCAGGCGAGCTCCAACCGAAACTGGTTGCCCACAGGCGACACCGCAACCGTGTAGGCCGCGCAAGCCAACTCCCGCAGCACCGTGTCCAAGCGGCGTGTCGCCTGCTCCAGTTCGGTGGGCTCAACCGGCTCATCGCCGGTCGGCCGGTACTCGGTCAACAGGCTGCGCAGGCTGGCGGTGTCCCCATCGTCGAGGAGCCCGTCGACACTCAGGTCGGTGGGCTGGAACGCAAGCTCGATGGCGAACTCGCTGTTACCCCCGAACGCCGCGTCGGTGGCGTTGGCCGATCCGAGCCACAGCGTGGTGTACTCCCCGCCCTCGATCAGCATGACCTTGGCGTGGAGTCCGCTCAGCTCGGCTCCGGGCCGAGGCGGTTCGATGTCGAACTCGTCGAGCCCTACGTCCGGCTCTGCTGCCCCGTCGGAGGTGAGCCGGACCGGTGGCGGTTGACCCGTGTCGAGCACGTAGGTCTGGGCGAACCCTGCCACCGCGTCCTGGCCGACGCCATCCAACGCCGCTGCCCTCGCTACCAGGACGTTGGGCCCTGCCATCATCCCCAGCTGTCGGGTGATCCGTTCGGTCAAGAACGGTGAGATCGCCAGCACCCGGTCGCCGGAGAGCTTCGGCGATGGGAATCTGGGGCCGAGCGGATGGAAGCGCAGCCACCGAACCCCCGGCGGCTTCTCCCAGTGGACGTTGCGAAGCTCGGCGGCCAGCCCATCCACGGCGCCGCGGCGTCGTGTGTCCAACGCATGCACGGCCAGGTCCGCCAACCGATCGAGGAAGTCGCCCACCACACCGATGAAGTTGGGCGGATCGACGCTGGGCACCCCGTCGAGTTGCACGATGGTGTCCCAACTGGTGTCCAGGGTGAGGTTTCGGCTGAGGATGACCAACCGATACCGCACCTGTTCGGCACCATCGACAAAGCGCAGGGCCCACACCTTGGGATGGAAGAGGTGCCCGGGCTTAGGCGAGCGCACGGGCACCACCGAGTCTTCGAGGTACGCCAAGATCGGCGGATGGTTGCGGGGCCCCGACATAGCCCCGGCCTGAGCGAACACCGTGATGTTGTCGGCGTGGCGACGTACCGATTCCAGCAGGGCGATGGGATCTGGGGTGCCATCGTCGCCGTCGAGGTGATCGAACATCGCAAAAGACATCGTCGCCAGCAGCAGCGCATCGAGGTGAAGCGTGAACGTGGTGCCCACCGCAGTGTCCAGCACAAACCCGGCCGGCGGCCGCAGTGCGTCGACCAGCATCAGCCGGTTGGTCGGTTGCAGCATCAGGCCGCCTGCAGCCCGGTCGCGATGTCGTTGACCGCCGACCGACCGACGCGCCAGCGGAAGTCGAACCGCGCCACTCCGGCGTCGCCACGCCACATCTCCAGCGCATGGGGGTTTGCCAGCCGAGCGAGCGACTTCTTCAGCTGCCGCTCACGATCGCTGATCGCCGTGCGCAGTTCGTCGGAGTTCACCACATCGGCCCCAGCACCGACAGCATTCAGCCAGAGGTTGATGAACCGCTGGACGGGCCAGGCCACGTTCACCCCCGAGCCGAGCACGACCTGCCAGAACTCGGTGCGATCGACGGCCTCGATGGCGCCGGCACGAGCCTTCATCTCCCCCGTCCAAGCAGCAAGTCGGTCTTGATAGCCATTGACCCGATCGTCGGCCCCGGGCAGGGAACGTTTCTGTGATGCCTCGGCCAACATCAGGTTGTACAGCAGCGAGGCGCCGTGGATCGCCTCACTGAAGTACCTGGCAAAGCCAAGCTTGGTCGCCAAGTCCGGCTGGAGCGTGTCCGCGTCGACCGTATCCCACGGAAACTGCGAGTCATTCGGCACGTTCACCGGACTTCGCACGAGGTGCGCCAGCAACGACTCTGGGTGGCTCGCGAGCATCCGTTCCTGCAGGTACCTGGCCTCCTCACCGGTCAGGTCGAGGGTCGCCTCGTCCCACAGGTTCTCCGGCGGTTCCGGGACATTCGTGTGCCAACGTGCGCGTTGGTCGAACTGGGCGTCGCCGACCTCGGCGCCCCGGGTAGGCGCCGCACTGTTGAACCGATCCATCGACCGGAAGTACTCGCTGCGTGTGCCGGTGAACGTGCGGATGCCAAACGAGCGAAGCCCGCCCCAGTAGATGAACGACGGCAACTGCTTCAGCGTGTCCTTCGCCTCGCTGCCGATCACCCCCTCCTTGCCGCCTCCGTTGAGGAGCGAATAGATCAGCGCGATCTCCCACTGACGCGTCTGCTCATCGGCCCGCCTGCTCGGTACCCGCTCGATCTCCAGCCGCTGGTAGACCCACGGAACGAACAGCAGGTAGCGAACCCGTGTCTGAACCGTTGAGAGGCCCGGAAACAGCACCTCGGAGAAGGCATCGCGCACCGCGCCGATTCCGATGTCGTCGATCGTGCCCGTCTCCGCGAAGAGGGCAATGATCTCGCGCATCTTGCGCTGCTGTTCCTCGGACTGATCCAACCAGCCGACGGCGGAGGCCACTACGGCGCGCTGCTGGTCGCCATCGAGGCGTTCATCATTCCGACCCAGCCCAAGAGCCACCGTCGTCCCATTGGCATCAGACCGACTCCGATGAGGTCCACTCGGATCCAGCTGCGACGGCCTCGACCTCTGGATCACCGCCACCGGGCCGCGACTCGAGCGCCACAAGCAACTCGGAGCGCAGGTCAGAGAGCGACCTTCCGTTCGGCAGTACCCACGCGTGCCATCCGTCGTAGGCCGGCACGTCGGCGGCCTCCATCGCCGCCTTTGAGGGCGAGGCGTAGGTTCGCCCATCCTCAAGTCGGACTTGCCCCGTGTCCAGAACCGTCGCCCGATACGTCGCACCAATACGCGGTCGAATCCACGTGAGTGCTGCGCCCGCCAACAACAGGCCCGCATCCAGAAGATCACTCAACGCGATTCGCCTGCCATCGATCTCATATCGAGTCGGCGCAGAACGTCCACGCTTTTCCTCCTTGTCAGCAGGCAGGTCCAGTTCGTGGTCTGCCATGACATCGACGAATCGACGACGCTCCTGGTCTTCGTAGATGGTCACGCCGAGGACGGTGATCGGCAGGTTGTTCTCGGTGAGGTAGCTCAGCGCAGCGTCGGTCCGATCGTCGAAGTCCCGAGCGACTAATACGAGCTGCGGAGGCCGCTGAACAAGACGGGGCGAATCTGACCCTGTGAACTCAGTCCAAGCAGCGAAGAAGGCCTCTGCACCGCCATGAAACAATCCCGCCAGGTAACTGTTCAGGTGTCTGATTCGTTGGTATGACAGGGATCGCGCGCTCCGCGCG
>NZ_DAOLGP010000033.1:0-45841 GCF_035329545.1 Candidatus Neomicrothrix sp. | reverse complement strand
CACCGCTGCGGCCGACGTGCTCGAGGCCGTCGCCGACGGCGCGACCGATCACCGCGCGGCCGCCGACCGTTCGGCGGCCGCCCGACACCGGGCGAGGCTGAACTGATGATCGACCAGGGCCTCAAGCGCTGCCTCGGGCAGATGATCAAGGGCGTGCAGGTCGTCGGCGCCGTCCACGACGGCGTGGCCCGGGCGTACTGCTCCCACTGGGTCTGCCAGGTCTCGTTCGAGTCGCCCATCCTGCTCGCGTCGGTGTCGCCGAAGCACGACACCCACCCGCTGATCGTCGGGTCCGGGCGCTTCACGGTGTCGATCCTTGCCGCCGACCAGATCGGCGCGGCCCAGTACTTCTCCTATCCGGGCCGGAAGTTCCGCTACGTCGCCGACGAGCTGTTGACCGTCGAGGACGGACGGGTGGGTGTGCCGGACTCGATCGCCTGGCTCGACTGCGAGGTGCTCGACCGGGGGGCCGACGGCTTCCTCCCGCGGGGCGGGGCGGGGTCGCCGGCGGCGTGGGTGCGCCTGGCCCGTCCCGCACCCGGCGCCCCGCCGATCGTCGGCGGCGAAAGCGGCGTGGCGGGCCTGGCCGGGCTGCTGCAGGTGGCCGATGACCCGGAGCTGCGGGAAAGCGTGGGGATCGACGCCACATCCAGGGTGCTGGTGATCAACACCGAGGGGGCGACCGACCCCGGGCTGTACACGGCGCTGGTGGGAATCACCCCGGAGCAGGTGCTCGCTTAGGCGTCGTTACCCACTGTCGGCTGTCGGCCGACCACCCAGACCGCCGATGCGGCCAGGAAACAGAGCGCCCCGACGAACGTGCCGGTGTCGGCCCATGACGGGTTAATGACGTTGCCGCTGGTGGTCAGCACCGAACCGACCGCCGAAATGCCAAACGCAACACAACCGGCGGCGTTGATCCAGGTGCTCCACCAGTCTCGGGAGCGCGGTTCGAAATAGTGTTTGTTGCGCAGCAGCACAAAGCACAACAGTCCGCCGCTGATCAGGAAGGCCAGCGAGCCCTCGGCGTTGGGCGCCCAGACGAAGTCCCGCTCGGCCGAGAGTTGCCGGGTGTGAAGCGCAGCACCGGTGCTGACATTGAACAACACGGTGCCAAAGGACTGGGCGGCGGCTGCCAGCCACACGGCCCGGACGCCGCCACGGGGTCCGATGCGGGGCTCGCTCAGCAGCAACTGCATGAAGCCGGCCGCTGTGAAGAACCATGCGCCGATGAAGAAGCTGGTGTTGGCGCCCGTCGTGCCGAGCCACTTACCCAACCCGGGGGCGGAACCCAGGGCGAACAGCGAGGATCCGATGATGAACGTCCACGACTGCATGCGCAGGGTGGGACGGAATACCAGCGGGGCAGTCGCCGACTCACTGAGTGTGGTTGTGGCGACGTCGTCGTGGGAGCCCGAGCTCATGGAGATCTCCGTTGGTAGGGGGGCCAGGTGGGCAGAATGACGAAGGGGGTGCCGACGGCATCGCTGCCGACGACACCCCCATCGCTCAGCTCGTCAACCTCAGTGGGCGAAACCGGCCTTGGTGGCCTGGGGCCGGGCGCCGGCCTTGAGGTGCTCGACCACCTGCTCGATGGCCAGGCCCAGCTTGTAGGCCATGTCGCGGCTAAAGCCCTCACGAACGACGACCCGCAGCACGGCGACGTTCTCGGCGTCGGCGGGCATCGTGTACGCCGGCACCTGGAACCCGAGGGCCCGCAGCTCGTGGGAGATGTCGAACACGGTGAAGCCGAGATCGTCGTCGCAGTTGAACGACAGCACCGGGATGGCGCTGCCGTCGGTGATGACGTTCAACCCGTCGATCGTGGCGATGTGCGCCGAGATCATCATGGCGGTGTCGCGTAGCGCCTCCATGATGCGGGTGTAGCCCGTGCGACCCAGCCGGATGAAGTTGTAGTACTGGGCGACCACCTGGTTGCCGGGACGGGAGAAGTTGAGGGTAAACGTGGGCATGTCGCCGCCCAGGTAGTTGACGTGGAACACCAGGTCCTCGGGCAGGTACTCCTTGGAGCGCCACACGACGAAGCCGATGCCCGGGTACGTCAGGCCGTACTTGTGGCCGCTGACGTTGATCGAGACCACCCGCGGGTTGCGGAAGTCCCACTCCAGGTCCGGCTGGAGGAACGGCACGACGAAGCCGCCGCTGGCGCCGTCGACGTGCATGGGCACATCGGGGCCGCCGGACTTGGCCAGGTCGTCGAGCACCGCCGAGATCTCGGCGACCGGCTCGAGCTCGCCGGTGAAGGTCGTCCCCAGGATGGCGAGCACACCGATGGTGTTCTCATCGACGGCGTCGCGGATCTGCTCGGGGGTCACCACGTAGCGGCCCGGCTCCATCGGCAGGTACTTGGGCTCCACGTCGAAGTACTTGCAGAACTTCTCCCACACCACCTGGACGTTGGTGCCCAGGATGAAGTTGGGCTTGGAGGTGTCCTTGCCCTCGGCCTCGCGCTTGGCGCGCCAGCGCCACTTCATCGCCAGCCCGGCCAGCATGACCGCCTCGGAGGAGCCGATCGTCGACACGCCGGTGGCGGAGGTGGCGTCGGTCTCGGACAGGTCTTCGGCGTGGAACAGGTCCGCCACCATGTTGACGCAGCGGGTCTCGATCTCGGCGGTCGAGGGGTACTCGTCCTTGTCGATCATGTTCTTGTCGAACGTCTCCGACATCAGCCGCTCGGCCTCGTCGTCCATCCACGTCGTCACAAACGTGGCCAGGTTCAGCCGCGAGTTGCCGTCAAGCATCAGCTCGTCGTGGATGAAGCGGTAGGCAACCTCCGGGTCGTTCTCCTCCGCTGGCATCCGCAGGCTGGGGATGGGCTGGACGCTCAACCGTTCGGTGAACGCCGGCTGGACGAGGCTCGGGTCGGCTGCTGGTTCTCGGCTCTTCACTGTTACTTCTCCCTTTGTTGTGAGTACTTGACGATCAAACGGTTGGAGCGGGGCTCCTAGACGACCACCAGCGGATACAGGCGGTCCATCGTGTACACCCGGTTTCGCCAGGCGGACAGGGTCGATGCTGCCAGGCTGACGAGCAGGATGCCGATCAGCACGGCGATGGCGATCCACAGCCGCGAGTCGACCGAGACCGCCACGCTGAGCTGGCGGTACCCGTTGACCGTGTAGGTCATCGGGTCGAACATGTGCAGGGCCTGGATGGGTCCCGCTGTGGTCTGCACCGGATAGATGCCGCCGGATGACACCAGCTGCAGCATCAGGAACGCCAGCGTGACGACCCGCCCGACCGCCTCCCCGAAGATGGCGTTGAACGCCTGGATCATGGCGATGAAGGTGGCAGACGCGAGTACGGCGAAGAGCCACATGCCCACCACGTGCGTCGGTCTGAGCCCGATGACGAGGACAACCCCGTACAGGATCGTTGCCTGGATGAGCCCCCCCACCAACCCGGGCCAGTCGGGGGGAAACCCCGCCGGGGCCGGCCCGACGCCCGCCTCGACGGGGCGGGACCGCAGCGGGGTCAGGACCATCCAGACGATGATGCCGCCGACGAACAGCGACAGCGACATGAAGAACGGGGCGAAGCCGGTGCCGAAGGTGTCCGCCTCGTTGAGGGTCTTCTCCTTCAGCAGGACGGGCGAGCTGAGGGCGGTGGCCACCCCGTCGCGCTGGGCCTCGGTCCAGTTGGGCACCTTGCCAAGGACGGTGGTGAAGCCCTTGTCCAGCTTCTCGGCGCCGGCCGACAGCTCCTCGAGGATCGCCGCAAACTCGGCGGCGCCGTCGACCAGCTGCTCGCCCCCGCCGGAGAGCTGGTTGACGCTCTCGTCGAGGGTAGCGATGTCCTGGCGGAGAGCGTCGGCCTGGGCTCGCACCTCGCCGAGCGCTGCGATGGCGTCGGCATCACCCTGGTCGACCAGGCCGGACAGCGATGCGTTGACGTCGTTCAGCCGTGCAGAGGCCGTCTGAAGCTCGGCCGCCGCCTCCTGTGCCGGGGGAAGGTCGATCGTCTGAAGCTTGGTGACCGCACCGTTGATCACGCCCGTCACCTCGGCGTTGATGTCGGTGATCTGCCCGGGGACCGGGTTGGCACCCACCTTGGCCTGCAGCTTGGTGGACACGTCGTCCACCTTGGTGACCAGGCCGTTCACCTTGGCGTCGAGCGCGTCGGTGCCGGCCGCCGCAGTCTTCAACGGCTCGTTCAGCTCCTTGGTACCGGCTTCGAGCTTGCCGGCGGCCACCTTGGCATCATCGAGGCCCTTGGCAAGGTCCTCCGCACCGGTGTCCACCTCGTCGAGCACCGGTTCGCTGCCCTTCACCGCGGTCAGCACCTCGCCCAACGACTGCTTGGCGATGGCTGCGTTCACCTGATTGATCACCTGGGCGGCCGCATCCTGGCCGATGATCGTCGACAGGTAGCTGTTGGCGTCGTTGAAGTAGAAGGTCATCTTCGCCTGGCGCGGTTGCTCACCCGTGGGTGATGCCACCGCTGCGCTGAAGTCCTCCGGGATGACGATGACGAAGTAGTACTTGCCGTTCTCGAGGTCGGCCATGGCCGCCTTCTCGGTCTTCACCTGCGTCAGGTCCAGCTGTCCCGACGAGATCAGCTGCTTGGACACCTGCGCGCCGGCATCGAGCGACTCGCCGGCCAGGGTGGTGCCCTTGTCGACGTTGACGATCGCCACCGGAATCTTGTCGACCTCCCCGAACGGGTTCCAGAAGGTCCACAGGTAGAGGGCGCCGTAGAGCAGCGGCATCAGGATGACGGTGACGATTGCCAAGCGGGGCAGGGAGAAGTGAAAGTAGCGACGAGCGTCGCTTCCGATGGAGAGACCGGCAATCATGGGTTGGCCTCCTGGCCGTGAGTGCTGTAGCTGGGCACGGACGACATGGAACTCAGGTCGACCACCTTGATGTTCCAATCGGCCGGGGGACGGTTGGTTCCACCGACGATGATCGACTGCTGCTTGCCCAGTTCCACCAGGCGACGGAGCACCTGGGACTGGTCGTCGTCGCTGGTCACGTCGTCGAGGCGTCCGACGACGAGCAGGGGTGGGCGACCGATGTTGGCGAGAACGATCTTCAGCAGCAGCTGTTGAACCACCGGAAGGTTCTCGACGAAGTCACCCAGTTGCGGAAGCGGCACGTCGCCGAACGTCTCGGCGCACAGCGCCTCGAGGGCGGCGTCGTCGGCATTGGGCACCCACTTGAAGAAGGGTGAGTTCCAACGGAGGTACTCGGTAACGATGCTTCGCACCGTGACCGCCGGGGCGATCTCGTCGATCTCGTCCAAACAGCAGACCGCCGAGTCCTTAAACGTGGCTCGCGGGTCGTTGGTATGACCCATGATCGTCAGGGTGCCGGCGGACAGGTGCATGCGGCCGCTCAGGGCCAACAGCAGCGCGGTGCGCGGAACGCTGGCCGGGGCCAGCAGCATGGTCACCCCGCCGGCCTCCAGGTCGAGGTCGAGGGGGCCGAAGATGTGGCCCCGCTCCTCGGTCAGCGTGATCTGTATGGCGGTGACCAGCGGAGTGGGCCCCGTGGCCGGGCTCTCGTCCTCGGCCGCTTTTTCGGCGTCCACGATCGGTCCCTTCTCTCGTCCGGATGGCGTCATGCTCGGCGTGCGCTCGACAGGGCTCAGACGGCCATACCGGCGAGCAGCGCCTGGGTTCCGTCGCCGCCCATCGTGTCCAGCTGGCTGGCGAGCATCGCCCGGGGCTCGTTCGCCTCGGACAGCGCCTCGAGGTCGAACGACGTCCAGTTGAACGCGCTGTAGGAGCGGAAGAAGAACTTGCCCCGGTTCAGGTCGGCCATGTTGGTCCACACCGTGTACTCGGTGGGGGGAGCGGAATCGTTGCCCCCGATGCCCTGGAACTTCATGCCCTCGCCACCCTCGGTGGAGGGGTTGGTGGTGGCGCCGCGGGGCCGATCGAAGTTGTCCATGATGCGCGACAGTGTGAGCATCGCCTTGTCCGGATCGCTGACCTTCTCGGCGAAGTTGGCGTAGAAGGTGGCGCGGATGAACCGGCCGACCGAGGTGTTCGACCCGGGCAGCGAGGCGGTGGCGATGCCGGAGTCCGGCTGGTGCACGTCGAGCGAGCCGAACTTGGCCGAGCTCTGGTCGACGTTGGTGAGGTGCGTCCAGTTGCCAAGGTTGGTCAGGTGCCAGGGGAAGGTTGGCCCGTTGGTCATCACGCCCACCGGGTTGTCGTAGACCTCGATCTCGCCGTCGAGCCACTCGATGACGATCGCCGCGCCCGTCTTGTCGTGCACGACCAGGTGGAAGGGAAACACCGCGTTGCCGACCAGGGCGATGCGGGTGAGGTAGACGTGCTCCTTCGCCAGCTGCTCCTTGGCGTCCGCCACGGTGGAGCACTGGCTGAGGATGAAGGTGCCGAGATCCCAAGCCTGGATGGCCTCGACCGTGTTGGCGACCGCCTCGCCCGGCGCGCCGGAGGTGGGGTAGGCCAGCAGGCTGAAGGTGACGCCCTCGGTGTTCATCCCCTCGCAGACCTTGAGGTCGTTCTGGGTGAGCGGCTCCTCCTTGGTGGGCATGCGCGCCGGTGCGGTCACCCCGAGGAAGCCGTACTTGGACGTGTACTTGAAGGGTTCCAAGTCTGGAGCGTCGCTCACGAAGTCCATGCCGACCGGCACGTAGGCCAAAACCCAGGGCTCATCGACGTCGAGCTCCAAGGTACGCCCAAAGTAGGTCGCGCCCTTGCTATCGGTGTACTGAAGGGAGGTGCACATGAGGGGGGGGGTGGCCTTTCTCGACGACTGAAGCCCGGAGGAAGCGTCCTCCAGCGCATTGTCAGGGTAACACGTTACGAACGTCACAAACGTACTCTGTACGAACCGCGCCAACGGGGGAGTTCACTTCCGGGAACTTTACATGAGCACCTCAGGCGTGAGCTTCGAAAAAGTCCCACATCACTGCCGTGGCGTCGATCTCGGTCGACACCGGGCCGAGCAGGCCCTCGTAGGCAGCCATGCCGACGCTGCCGGGCCAGGTGTGTTCGCCGCCGTCGATTTCGAACAGCTCGACGTCCAGGCCGTCGTCGCACCCAGGCCACACCCGCCGGGTGACGCCGGGCCCGGCCCCATCCCCCGCAGGCTTTTCGACCGGTTTGGCCTCGCACCCGTCCCGTTCGGCCCATGCGGTCGAGGAGTCGAGGGCGCCGGGGCGGTCGAGCATGAACGTCAGCCCGGCGGTGGTCTCGGCGCTCAGGCCAAGGTTGGCCGGGCCCGACCCGATGCCGCCGTCGAACGGAATGAACCGGTCGCCCGTGCCATGGAAGGACACCACCGCCTTGGCGGCATCGGCACCGCAGCCCAGGGGGTTGTACAGCCCCGACACCGTCGCCAGCACCGCAATGCGGTCCGGCAGTTCGCAGGTGACGATCGAGGCGAACACGCCGCCGACGGCAAAGCCGGTGGCCAGCACCCGGTCGGTGTCGATACACGCGGCTGCCTCCACGTCGTCGAGCATGTCGGCGACAAACCGAACGTCGTCGGTCCAGCCGTCGGTGTCGACGTAGTTCCAGGTGAGCAGCGTGCCGGCGCCGTTGACCGGCTCGGGGGTGACGACCACTGCGCCGAACTCGTCCGCTGGGACCTTGCCGTCGGCGTCGGGCTTGGTCAACCCGCTGAACTCGGTCTCCATCTCGGCCGGCGAATAGGCGGGGAAGTCCAGCACCAACGGTGCCGCCGTCTCGTCGCCGCCGCTGGAAGAACCGGCGTCGGGGACAAGGCGGAGGTAGGTGCGCTCCTCTCCCCCGCTGGTGATCGTCACGGTCGACTCGCCGGGTTTAGGCCGTGGCGACTCACAGCCCGCGGATCGAGTGCCCTCGTCCTGGGGATCGGCCGAAGTGCTCGTCGATGAGGCGGTCGATGCGGTTGCCGCAGCCGGATTGGAATCGCCGTTGGCGGCCGAGTCGTCGCCGCCACCACCACATCCCGCTGCGACCAGCATCATGGCCGCCACCGCAGCGAGAGGTCGTCCGCTGCAGAAGAGGCTCATGGATCGCGACCGTACTCCCGGCCGGCACCGGTCCCGCAGGCCGCCCGGCACCATCTCTGGGGAGGGTTGAGGTCACCTGTTGGTCACTATCCAACCCAGAAGGCCCAACGCCACCACGGCCGAGTGCTTAGCGCTGTGCGACTACCTGGACGGGCTCGATGAGGCCGCGTGGAGCGCGCAGTCGTGGTGCGAGGCCTGGACCGCGCACCAGGTCGTCGCCCACCTGTCCACCTCCACCACCACCGGGCTGTGGGACATGATCCGCGGGGCGAGCAGAGCGCGAGGGGACTTCGACCGGATGGAGCGCGAGCAGGCGGTGCACCTGGCCGCCGACGTTGCCGCGTCCGAGCTGATCGCGCAGATCCGGGCGACGGCGTCTTCAATGAAGCGGACGCCGATGAGCAGCCCGTTGGACCCGCTGACCGACATCATCGTGCACGGCCAGGACACTGCCGGGTACCCAACGGCGAACTGGTGCTACAGGCGGGGCGGATCAAAGCCGACCATCCCATGGCCTACGCGGATGTCTTTGTGGCGGCTACCGCCCTGTCGCTCGATGCGACGTTGTGGACCGGCGACCCCGAGCTGCTGATCGACGGCGCCGGCTGGCGATGGCGTGATCTCCGCGTAGGTTCTGCTTAGCGGGTCGGTGAGGGACGCTCCGTGAACACGCCGACCAGGCCGCGCAGCACGAGCGCAGCACCGGGCACCAGCAGCCACAGGCCGAGAACAAACCCGTTGGCGACCAGCAAAAGCCCCAGGCCGAGGGTCAACGGCCACAGCGACGACTCCACCGCGTGGCTGGGTTCGGCAACCGTCTTGGCGTCGACCTCGACGTCGCCAGGGCGGTTGCGCCGAGACACCCACATGCCCAGCGCGCCCAGCCCGGCACACGAAAACAGCATCGTGGTTCCGGCGGGTTCGAAGGACGTGAACACGTAGATCGTGCCGAGCACCACGAAGAAGGCGCTGATGCCGGCAAACGTCCGGAACTCGAATGGCACCACACGGTCGGCGCGAGCCTCGCTCATGTTCCGTCCCCGCTGGTCGCATCGCCGGGCGCCTCGACGTCGTCGACCAGGCCGACCGCCCCGAGGGCGCCGGGGATGACCGACCGGTGCTCGGCCGCCTTGGCCAGCTCGCGATGGCGCTGGTCGAACACGGGCCGCTCGCTGGTGATCGGCGGAAGTGGTCCGTCGAAGTTGTGCGGCGGGGGCGGCGACGTGGTCGCCCACTCCAGCGTGTAGCCCTCCCACGGGTCGTCGCCGGCGACGTCGCCGTGGCGCCAGGACCGCCAGACGTTCCACAGCAAAAAGCTGATCGACGCGAATTGAAAGAGATAGCCCACCGATGAGATGACGTTCAGCGTCGTAAACCCGTCGGTTGCCTCGTAGCTGGCCACCCGCCGGGGCATGCCGGCCAGGCCGAGCATGTGCTGGACCAGGAAGGTCATGTGGAAGCCGATGAAGAACAGCCAGAAGTGCCACTTGCCCAGTGTCTCGCTGAGCATCCGGCCGGTCCACTTGGGAAACCAGTAGTAGATGGCGGCGAACACCCCGAACACCGACCCGCCGATCAGCACGTAGTGGAAGTGGGCGACGACGAAGTAGCTGTCGGTGACGTGGAAGTCGATCGCCGGCGAGGCCAGCATCACGCCGGTGACGCCACCCATCAGAAACGACACCAGAAACCCGACGGAAAACAGCATGGGCGTCTTGAAGCTGATCTGCCCGCCCCACATCGTGCCGATCCAGTTGAACATCTTCACGCCGGTGGGCACGGCGATCAGCAGGCTGACCGCGCTGAAGAACGGCAGCAGCACCGCCCCGGTGGCAAACATGTGGTGCGCCCACACGCCGACCGACAACCCGGCGATCGCCAGCGTGGCGAACACCAACCCGATGTACCCGAACAAGGGTCGTCGGGAGAACACCGGAATCGTCTCGGTGATCACGCCGAAGTACGGCAGGACCACGATGTAGACCTCGGGGTGACCGAAGAACCAGAACAGGTGCTGCCACAACAGCGGCACTCCCCCGGCGGTCGGGTCGAACACGTGGGCACCAAAGTGGCGCTCGGCGAACAGCATGACCACCGCTGCGGTCAGCACCGGGAAGGCCAACAGCACCGCCACGCTGGTGACCACCATGTTCCAGGTGAAGATCGGCATTTGAAACATGCCCATGTCCGGATGTCGCATGGCGATCACGGTGGCGAGCACGTTGACCGCGGTCAGAATGCCGGAGAAGCCGACCAGCGCCACCCCGGCCAGCCAGACGTCACCGCCGAGTCCCGGCGAGTAGATGCCGCTGCTCAGCGGGGTGTAGCCGAACCAGCCGAACGCCGCCGCGCCGCCGGCGGTGAGAAAGCCCGACATCATCGTCAGGCCGCCGCCGAGAAACAGCCAGTAGCTGAACAGGTTGAGCCGCGGAAAAGCCATGTCGTCGGCGCCGATCTGCAGCGGCACCATGTAGTTGGCCAGACCAAAGGCAAACGGCCCGATGAAGAGGAACAGCATCAGGCTGCCGTGCATGGTGAAGATCTGGTTGTACGCGTCGTTGGACACCAGCGTGAGCTCCGGCTGGGCCAACTGGCCGCGCATCACGCCGGCGAGCAGGCCGGCGATGAGAAAGAACGCGAACGAGGTGACGATGTAGCTGAGGCCGATCACCTTGTGATCGGTCGACGTCAGCCACTTCAGCCACCCCGACGGCTGAGGTTGCGGCCGCTCGCCAGCGCGGGCCACCTGCGAGGGCGGTTCGGGCGGCGGGACGATCGCATCATCGAGCAGTGTCATGTCAGCCACCCTGTTCGCTGTTGGTCGATCCGCCGTTCGATCCGACGCTGAGCGCAGGATCGTCCTCCTGGTGTTGTGCGATCCAGGCCTCGTAGTCGTCCCGGGACACCACCTTCATGACGAACGACATGCGCCAGTGATCGAGCCCACAGAACTCGGCGCAACGTCCCTTGAACTCGCCCTTCCGGTTGAGGTTGACCTCGATCGAGTTGTCGACCCGTTGGATCAGGTCGCGCTTCTCCAACAGCTCGGGCACCCAGAAGGAATGGTTGACGTCGCGCGTGGTGAGGTTGAAACGCACCGTCGAGTCGACCGGCAACACGAGGACGGCGGGATCCTGGCCGGCGACGGTGGAGCGGGCACCCTCGTCCGGGTAGCGGAACTCCCACTGCCACTGGTAGCCGATGACATCGACGACGACGTCGGGGTCGTCGCTCAATGCGTTGACGTCCACCTGGGTCACGACGGAGACGGCGAACAGCCCGATGACCACCAGCACCGGGATGGCGGTGTAGATCACCTCGAGCGGCACGTGGTACTGCTGCTGGGAGGGCAGCTCGTCGGACCGGCGACGAAACTTGAGGGACGCGAACAGGATGAGGAACATCGTCAGCCCGCCGATGATGGCGGCGGCGATGATAAACACCCACCACAACGTGAGGGTCGAGTCGCCCTGGGTGCTGACCGGTTCGGGCATGCCGGCGTTGCCACACCCGGCAGCGAGCGCAGCGACACCGAACGCCAGCGCGCCGACCGGGACGACGCGCCGCCAACGCCGAACGGCCGGTCGCTGCGAGCTCACGTCGCCGCTCCGCCGCGCAGCGCTGGGATGCGGCCCTCGTTCGCCGACGCCGAGCCGAACGGGCCGCGTCGAAGTCGGGCACGGGTGGCCGAACGATCGGCGACGAACCATCGCCGGGCGGCCAGGCCGACGGCGGTGATGCCGACCACCTCGCCCAGCACCCACATCAGGCTGGCGCCCATCCGCTGGTCGGCCAGCGCGTCGAACCCACCGATCCCGGCGGCGCGCTGGGCCGCCGCCCCGCCCACCAGCGTGCTGGCGCTCAGCAGCGCCATGATGCCGACGCTGTGCAGCGGCAACGACAGGAACACCAGGCCCATGCGGGCCGGGTAGGCGATGCGATGCGGGCTGGGGTCGGCGCCAACCAGCGGCCAGGCGAACATCGTGCCCGCCACCAACAGATGGGCGTTGAACGCCTGGTGGGCGACGTGGGAGTTCATCATCGCCGGGAACACCGGGGTAAAGAACACGGCGACCATCGTCGCCAGGTAGATCGGCAGCGTCACCGCCGGGTGCGACACGATCCGCACCGGCGCCGATCCGGATATGTTGCGCAGGCGGCGCCGGGTCGATGGCTTGGACGTCCGCAGGGCCAGCGTGAGCGGCGCGGCGGCAACGATGCACAGCGGGACGAACATGCCCAGCGCCACGTGCTGAACGGAATGAAAGCTGAAGCGCTGCATCGCCAGGCCTTCGACCGGTCCCTGGGTGACCGCAACGGCAACCGCAACGCCAATACCCGCCCAGATCATCCTGCCCAACGGCCAGGAGCCACCCCGCCGATGCAGCAACAGCGCCGAGGCGCCATACCACGCGGCGGCAGCAATCACCGCCAGCGCGGGCAGCCAGCCGAAGCCACCGGAGCCGGAGATCGAACCGCACCAGTACCGCATTGCTGCCATTGAACCACAAGCGACGGCAAAATCTGACCGATTCGACACATTTGAATTTGATTTTCATCGACGCCGATTCAGCATCGCACTATGTTGCTTGCCATGGCGGATCTCGCCCCGGACTTCACAACGGCATCGGCTGACATCGGCGTTAAACCGACCATTCGCCGACCCACCCCGGCTGCCGTGGGCATGGCCGTGTGGCTGGGCTCGGAGGTGATGTTCTTCTCCGGCCTCTTCGCCGCCTGGTTCACCCTTCGCTCCGCCAACGACCCGTGGCCGCCGGCCGGAATCGGGCTGGAGGTGTGGCGTACCGCCATCTTCACGGTGTTGCTCGTTGCATCGTCGGGCACGATGATCCTCAGCCACCGCGCCGCCGAGCGTCGCCAGATGAGGGCGGCCATCGGCTGGGGCGGACTCACGCTGGCCCTCGGCATTGCCTTCATGGCCAACCAGACCGTCGAGTACCTGGACAACGGCTTCACGATGGACAGCGGCGGCGCGTACGGCAGCATCTACTACCTGCTCACCGGCTTCCACGGCCTGCACGTCGTGTTGGGCCTGGGACTGCTGGTGTTCTACCTGACGGCGCTCCGCACCGAAACCGACACGCCCGGCTTTCGCCTGGCCACCGACTGGTACTGGCACTTCGTCGACGTGGTGTGGGTGGCCGTCTTTCTCACCGTCTACGTGATCGGCTGACGACGGTGCCACGGCGTGTCTGGGCCCAGCTCGCGCTCGGGGCAACGATGGTGGCGGCGGTGTTCGCGCTGACCGGCGGGGTCGGTGCCGTCGCACCGCCGAATGCCCCACTCCCTGCCTCAGCCCTTCCGACGGCAGGGACTGCCGACGATGCGCTGGTGAAGGCCGGCCGCGACCTGTTCGTCACCGGCTGCGCCACCTGCCACGGGGTTGACGCCAAGGGGCGCACGCTCGAGGGCGGGGTGAAGGCGCCAAGCCTGTACGGGGTCGGTGAGGCGTCGGCCGACTTCCAGATCCGCACGGGCCGCATGCCCCTCGCCAGCCCGAACGCCCAGGCGGTTCGCAAGCCCACCGCCTATCCCGACGACGAGATCGAGGCGCTGGTCGCCTACGTCGGCACGCTCGTCGGTCCCGGCGGCCCCGGGCCGGCGATCCCCGAGGTCGACGTCAGCAACCCGGACCTGGCCCTGGGCGGCGAGTTGTTCCGGGCCAACTGTGCGGCCTGCCACAACGCCGCTGGTTCGGGCGGTGCGCTCAGCCAGGGCCGGGCCGCTCCGACGCTGTGGGACGCATCGGCGACCGAACTGGTCGAGGCGATGCGCACCGGCCCCGGGCAGATGCCCGTGTTCGGCCCCGACACCCTCTCCCGCTCGGAGGCCGACAACATCGCCGCCTATGCCCTCACGCTGAACGACCGCGAGGGCCGGGGCGGCTTCGATCTGGGAGCGGTCGGGCCGGTGCCCGAGGGGTTCGTCGCCTGGGTGGCGCTGACCACCGTGCTGTTCGGCGCCATGCGCTGGATTACCCGTAAACCAAGGCACGCCAAGTCCGGCGATGATCGGGGCGAGCAGTGAGCGATCACCCGGACCACAGCTCCACGGGCAGCACCGCCAACGGCGACATGCCCACCGACGGCGACGCGGCGGTCGATGGCGACGAGGCGGTCGATCCGACGCTCGTTCCCCGGGCCGAGGACGCCCACCTGATCATCGGAGGCCGGGTCACGGTGCCGGTCATGGCCTTCTCGATGGCGATCGTCGCCTCGATTGCGCTGGCCTGGGTGTACGCCATCGGGGGGCAACCGCAGGCGGAGGGGATCTTTTTGGCGCTGGCGCTGGCCGGCATCGGCATCGGCCTGGTGTCGTGGGCGCACCGCTTTCTGCCCGCCGAGGAGGTCGAGGAGTACCGCGAGCCGCTCGCCTCACCGCCCGAGGAGCTCGAAGCCCTGGAGGACGACCTGGAGCTCGCCGAGGAGGACGTGGGCCGACGCAAGATCCTGGTGCGCATGCTCGGCGGGGTGGCCGCTGCGTTCGGCGTCGCCGTGCTGTTTCCCTTGCGGTCGCTGGGCCCGCGTCCGGGTCAGGGGCTGACCACCACTCCGATGGCCAAGGGCGTGCGGCTGGTCACTCCCGAGGGCCAGCCGGTGAAGCCCGGCGACATCGCCACGTCCGGTGTGCTGACCGTCATGCCCGAGGGCCACCTCGACGATGCCAACTCGCCCACCCTGTTGATCCGCCTGACCGCCGAACAGCTCGGCCCCCAGACCAGTCGGGAGGGCTACGGGCTGGGCACCCTGGTGGCGTTCTCCAAGATCTGCACCCACGCTGGTTGCCCGGTCGGCCTGTACGAGTCCAACCAGGGCCTGTTGTTCTGCCCATGCCACCAGAGCACGTTCGATGTCACCAAGGGCTGCAAAGTGATCTTCGGCCCGGCCCCCCGGGACCTGCCCCAGCTGCCGATCGGCATGGACGACGAGGGATATCTCGTGGCCGAGGGCGACTTTGAACGGCCGGTCGGGCCCGGCTTCTGGACC
The DNA here is from genome assembly GCF_035329545.1 of Candidatus Neomicrothrix sp. Taxonomy (NCBI): domain Bacteria; kingdom Bacillati; phylum Actinomycetota; class Acidimicrobiia; order Acidimicrobiales; family Microthrixaceae; genus Candidatus Neomicrothrix; species Candidatus Neomicrothrix sp. Next base: position 30,842 of record NZ_DAOLGP010000033.1, on the reverse strand, counting down.
CAGGACCGCGACTCGTGAGCGCCCCAAAGCCCGTGCTCACCGTGCGGCTGCTCACCTGGTTCGACGAGCGGCTCGGCGGGGCGAAGTACACCAAAAAGCTGCTCGACAAGGTGTTCCCCGACCACTGGTCGTTCCTGTTCGGCGAGGTGGCGCTGTACAGCTTCGTCGTGCTGTTGCTCACCGGCACGTGGCTGTCGTTCTTCTACGAGCCGTCGTTTCAGAGCGTCGTGTACAACGGCAGCTTCGAGAAGCTGCAGGGCGTCGAGATGTCGGCGGCGTACAGGTCGGCGATCTCGCTCAGCTTCGACGTGCGTGCCGGCCTGGTGATGCGCCAGATCCATCACTGGGCGGCGCTGATCTTCGTGGCGGCGATCGTCGTACACATGGCCCGTATCTTCTTCACCGGCGCATTTCGCAAGCCCCGGGAGATCAACTGGGTGGTCGGCGTCACCATGCTGCTGCTGGGCATGGTCAACGGTTTCGCCGGCTATTCGCTGCTCGACGACCAGCTGTCGGCGGTCGGGCTGCGCATCGCCAACTCGATGATCCTCTCCATCCCGGTCGGCGGCACCTGGCTGTCGTCGCTGGCGTTCGGGGGCCCCTACCCGGGACCCGACACCCTCCAGCGCCTGTTCGTCGCCCACGTGCTGTTGATACCGGCCCTGCTCGCCGGGCTGATCGGCGTGCACCTGGCGTTGCTGATCCGCGCCAAGCACACCCACTTCCCGGGCAAGCGGGAGCGCGAGGACAACGTGGTCGGCCAGCGCCTCTGGCCCACCTATGCCGCCAAGGCGGTCGGGCTGTTCTTCCTCACCGCCGCCCTCCTCGCACTGCTGGGCGGCGTCGCACAGATCAACGCCATCTGGAACTACGGGCCCTTCCGGGTGGCCAACGTGTCGTCGGCGTCCCAGCCCGACTGGTACATGGGCTGGCCGGACGGGGCGCTCAGGCTGTTCCCCAACTGGGAGATCCGCCTCGGCGGCTTCACGGTGGCCAACGTGTTCTTCCCCGGCGTGCTGCTGATCGGGGCGGTGTTCACGCTGATCTACCTGTGGCCCTGGATCGAGGCCCGCAAGTTCGGCGACGGCGAGGCGCACCACGTGCTCGAGCGGCCCCGCGACAATCCCCGCCGCACCGGGATCGGCGTGGGCGGGCTGACCTTCCTCGGCGTCCTGCTGGTCGCCGGAAGCTCCGACGTGATCTCGATCACCTTTGGCCTGTCGGTCAACGCCGTGATCTGGAGCCTGCGGATCCTGCTGTTTGTGCTGCCGCCGATCACTGGGCGCATCACGGTCCAGCTGTGCCGGGAACTGCAGGCCCGGGATCGTGCGACGGCGGTGGTCGAGACCGGGGCAGCCGGGGATCGCCCCCAGGTGGACTCGACCGGCTGAGGCGGGCTTCCCCGGTAGCGCAGGGCTCAGCCTGTTGAGGCGAGGGCCGCACGGCGCTCGCGCCGCCTGCGGCGCACCAAGCGCTGACGTTCCACAGCGGTGGCACCGCCCCACACGCCCTCTTTCTCGCGGACGGTGATGGCGAACTCAAGGCAGTCCTGACGCACCGGGCACTCCGCGCACACCGCCTTGGCCCGTCCCGCTTCCTCGTCGGAGGGAGGGTAGAAGATGCTCGATTCGAGGCCTGCACACGAGGCGCTGCGTTGCCAACTCTGCATGGTCAGAACATTACGGTCCCGTAACGACCAGCTCAAAATTTCTTACGAAATAAGGTCGACCGGTCGGCAATTTGATGACAGAAACGCACCAGACACTCGGGGCCCACCCTGGGTTCTGCCCCAACCGGACCGCCCCGGACCGGCGGTGCCGGCCGCTCAGTCCTGCCGCAGGTCGGCGATCAGCTCAGCCGCGGTGCCCTCGCCCAGGTTCACCGACGCCTGGTACTCGGGGTGGTTGACCGCCAACTCCACCGGGCCGGAGGCAAACGTCTCGACCTGGGCGGGGGTCAGCTCGAAGCCGATGTAGTGGACCGAGGCGGTGATCTCCTCGCGGGTCAGCTGGGCCTCGTGTTCGGCCTCGGGCGTGTCGACGATGACCGACCCGTCGGACAGGCGCAGCTCGATCGAGCGCTCGATGCCGACCAGCTTGGGCAGCCAGGTGCGCAGGTCCTCATCGTTGGTCAACTCGACGAACAGGGTGGCCGACAGGTTGCCCGGCTGGGGGATGAGCGGGTTATAGGTCTCCAGTTCCTCGATGATCTGCGCGTCGGTCTCCATGCGCTCCACCCGGGCCATTTCCTGGATCTGAAAGCGCATCGTGTCGCGGTTTTCAAACATCAGCGTGATGAACTCGCCGACACCAACGCGCCGCAGCTTCTTGAGGGCGATGATCCTGGTGCGGAACTCGTCGCGCTCGTCCTCGTAGGCGGCGTTGTCGACGATGTCGTCCAATGAGAGGGACCTGCTCATGTGATGCTCCTATCGGGAGTTGGTGTTGGAGTGGGTTGGCTTTGGTCGAATGGGAGGGAAGGCAGAACCGACCGTGAAACACCAGACCGCGACCGACTGAGTCGATCGCGGTCCGCGTGAATCATGTGTTCGAGAGGGACCCGTGCGGCGTCCCGGTTGTGAGGGGCGAGGCCCCAAACGTCAGCTGACGTTCTCGAGGCCCTTGCCAAAGCGGCCGGCGTGGCTCTTCTCGGCGCGTGCCAAGGTCTCGAGCCACTCGGCAACCTCTTCGAAGCCCTCGTCGCGTGCAGTCTTGGCGAAGCCGGGGTACATCTCGGTGTACTCATAGGTCTCGCCGGCGATCGCCGAGCGCAGGTTGTCCTCGGTGCTGCCGACCGGCTCGCCGGTGGCGGGGTCGCCGGTCTCGGCGAGGAAGTCGAAGTGACCGAACGCGTGACCGGTCTCACCTTCGGCAACCGAGCGGAACAGAGCGGCGACGTCGGGGTAGCCCTCGATGTCGGCCTTCTGGGCGAAGTACAGGTAGCGGCGGTTGGCCTGGGATTCCCCGGCGAACGCCTCCTTCAGGTTGGATTCGGTCTGTGATCCCTTGAGTTCTGCCATAGCTGGTCCCTCACTCTCCGGTGCGTTGTGTGGCGAGGCAGTCGCGGCACCGGCCTCGAAAGACCACCTCGGTTTCCTCGACCCGAAAGCCACCCCGCTGACGGGTTGGTACACGAATCTCGGTTGTGTTGGCAGTGACGTCCCGAATGGCACCGCAGTCGTCGCACACCAGGTGATGGTGGGCCTCGACGTTGGGATCGAAACGAGCCGACCCGGTGCCCAGGTCGATCTTGTTGATCTCCCCCAGCTCGGTCAGCTCCGCCAGTGTTTGGTACACGGTGCGCAAGGACACCGTGGGCATGTCACCGATGATGTCGGCGTAGACGCCCTCCGCTGTCGGATGACGTTCGTTGCCGTGCAGGACGTGGAAGATGCGCTGGCGTTGCGGGGTGACCTTGCGCCCCGTGCTGCGAAACAGCGTCGTCATTGCTTCCGGCGACCTCATGGTTGGCAAGTTAACACTGCATTGCTGAACAGCCAAGCATGCTGCCCAACAATGATTGTTGATTGAACTCCCCCGAGCGGACGGCGCCTACCTAACGTGCGGGCCGACCGAACGAACCCGGCGATCGAAGACCGCACGAAACACTCCCGGAACGGTTGCGACGGTCCTGGCCAGCGCGCGGCTTTGAGCATCGGCATAGATCTCGGGGCGACCTCGCTCGATACCGGCGACGATGGCGGCCGCTACTCGTTCGGGCTGCACCGGTTGGATCGATCCGGCGATCGCCGCTGTCTCGGCCGGCTTGAACTGTTCCTCCTCGGCGAGCATCGGGGTGTCGACGTCGGCCGGGTAGGCGCAGGCAACGTTCACCCCGTGGGGTGCCAACTCGGTGCGCAGCGATTCGGTCAACCCGCGCACGGCAAACTTGGCGGCGCCGTAAGCCGAGTAGCCGTAGATGCCGACGATCGCGGCCGCCGAGGAGACCGCAACGATCGACCCGCTCCCCCGCCGGATCATCGACGGCACCACCGCCCGGATCGGCCACAGGGTGCCGTAGTAGTCGACGTCGATCATCGAGGTGAACACCTCGTCGCTCAGCTCGGTGAACCGGCCGGGCCGGGTGATGCCCGCCGACGTGACCAGCACATCGACCTCTCCCCGCTCGGCGACGATTCCCCCAAATCCGTCGACGACCGCTTCCCGGTCGGCAACATCGACCGACACAGTGCCTACCGAGACGGGGCCGACCGAGACGGGGCTGACCGGGGCGGCGCCGCCCAGCGCCGCCTCGATCCGGTCGGCGGCAGCCCGAAGTCGGTCGGGATCCCTGGCGAGCAGCGTGACGCGGGCGCCCCGGCGGGCCAGTGCCAGCGCCGTTGCCTCGCCGATGCCGCTCGATCCACCGGTGATCACCGCGTGCGCCCCCGTCACCGTCATTCCTGGTCGTCTCATGCCTCAGATGGTCGCACCTGCGCAGCCTCCCGCGGCTACCGTCTGCGTCGGCCCCATCGTGGCGCACCAGGAGGCATTCGATGAGCACCAATCAACCCGGACCGGGTACCGCAGGGAAGCCCAAGTCGGACGGGATGGCGCTGCTCAAGCAGTACGGCCCCCCGGCGGTCCTTCTCATTCTGTTGGTGTGGTTCGTCCTCGCCAACAGCCAGTCGGTTGAGGTGAACATCTTCTTCGTGACGGTCAGTGCACCGTTGGTCGTCGTGCTGATCGTCACCGCCGTCGTCGGCGCGCTCATCATGTTGCTGGTCCAGCGGCGGGGCCGAAGGCGCGCCTAACCCTCCGGCCGAACCCCGTGCGCTCAGCCATGGCCGACGACGATGGCCATGCTGAGGGTGACGACGACCAGCAGTGCCACGACGACGAAGCGCCAGTCGCGCTCGCGGGTCCACAGCACGACGAGGGCGAGAACCCGAAACAGCGGCGTCGCCGCGAGCACGAGCACCCCAAGGGCCATCACCAGGTCGGCGGTCGACCCCGAGGTCAGCGCAAACAGCTCGATGCCCGACGACCGGTGCGACCCGGACGCCACCTTCAACCCCAGGCCGATGGCCATCAGCGCCACCGCAAGGCCCAGCCCCACGCGCAACAGCAGCTGCACCGCCCGCTGATCGCGGTGGATCACCTCCTGGGAGGCGGCCGACATCGACAGCGGGTCAGCGGCCAACGTCCACCCCAAATGCCTTCAACGCCATCTGCACTGACACCAACACCAGCACCGCAACCAACAGCCTCCGCAGCACCGTCGGCGACACCCTCGACGAGGTCGCCGCCCCGATCAGTGCGCCGCCGACGACGCCCAGCGCCACCGGCGCCGCTGCGTAGGGCTCGACGTAGCCCCGGGCGAAGTAGATGAACAGGCTGGCTACCGCGGTGACACCGATCATGAAGTTGGACGTGGCGGCCGCCACCTTGATCGGCACCCCCATGCCCTCGGTCATCGCCGGCACCTTCATGAACCCGCCACCCACGCCGAGCATGCCCGACACGGTGCCCGCCACCAGCGAGGCGGCGGCGCCGAGCGCCAGGCGGTTCGCCCCGTAGCGCACCAGCTCACCACGATGTTCGTCGTAGTAGGCACCGGCGAGCGTGCCCGGTTCCTCCCACCCGATCGGCTCGGCATCCGGTTCGGAATCGCTCGCTTCCGCGTCAACGCGCTCCGGCTTGCGTCCGCCCCGCACGACGGTCAGCGCCGTCGCCAGCATCAACACGGCGAACAGCCCGGAGAGCAGCGACGGTGAGACGAGCACTGCGATCAGGCCACCCATGATCCCGCCGATCGTCGTCGCCACCTCGAGGGTCATCCCCAGGCGCATGTTGGCCAGGCCCCGCCCCACATAACTGCTGCCCGCAGCGGTGGAGGTGGCCACGACCGCGACCAGCGAGGTGGCGACCGCCACCCGGATGTCGAAGCCAAACCCCAACACGAGCACCGGCACGATGATCAGCCCGCCGCCGATCCCAACGATCGAGCCGAGCCACCCGGCGAAGACCCCCAGCAGCGACATCGCTGTGATCGCCAGCAGCGACAGCTCCATCCCGGGTCAGCTTGCCTCGGCGGGAAACGTGCACACCGGGTGCGCCGTCGTGATGCGCACCCGATCCCCTGCTGCATAGCGGCAGCGGCCGGGGACCCGCACGGTCAGGTTGACCGGCAGTTCGTCCAACGCGACGTGCAGCCGCAGGTCGGCCCCGTGGTAGGACAGCGCCTCGACCACCCCGATCGCGCCGGGTTCGTCAGGCGCCGCCGTCTGTTCGACGCTGAGTTCCTCCGGCCGGATCAGCACCTGGCAGGGGCCTTCGGCGCCGTGCCAGGCGTCGACGCTCAGGCGACCGAGCGCGCAGTCCACCTCGGCACCCGTCGGCGTGTTCAGGGCTTGGCCGGGAAGCACGGTGGCGTCGCCGAGAAACCGGCCGGTGTCCAGGTCGGGCGGGCGGTCGTAGACGTCGCGCGGGTCGTCGGCGGCCACGATGCGACCGTCGCGGATCACGATCAGGTGGTCGGCCATCGCCAGCGCCTCGGACTGGTCGTGGGTGACCAACATGGCGGTGGCACCGACACGCCGCAGTAGGTGATGGACCTCCTCGCGCAGCTCGACGCGCAGCTTGGCGTCGAGGGCCGAGAACGGTTCGTCGAGCAGGATCAGCTTGGGCTCGGGGGCGAGCGCCCGGGCCAGCGCCACCCGCTGCTGCTGACCACCGGACAGCTGGTGTGGCTTGCGGTCGCCCAACCCGGTCAGGCCGATGAGGTCGAGCAGCTCGTCGACCCGATCGCGACGGGCCGAGCGGGACGTGCCGGTCAGCCCGAAGGCGATGTTGCGGGCGACGCTGAGGTGCGGGAACAGCGCACCTTCCTGGGGGACGATGCCGATGCCCCGGGAGTGGGGCCGCACGGGGGCGGTCGTCGGCGAGTTGAGCGTACGACCGGCCAGGGTGATCACGCCATCGCTGGGGTTCTCAAACCCGGCGATGCAGCGCAGCAGCGTGGTCTTGCCCGACCCGGACGGGCCCAGCACGGTGGCGAAGCTGCCGGACTCTACCTCGAGGCTGGCCCGGTCGAGGGCGACGGTGGCGTCGCCCCGACGCGCCGGGAAGGTCTTGGACAGGTCGCGGACGCTCAGCACGGGTCGGTCATCGTATCGACGTCGTCGTCGACCGACCACGTGATCGCCCCCGCTTCGGCCAGGATCGGGTCAACCCGGACCGGGGCACCACGCGCCGAATCGGCCCGGGTCGGATCGGCGCTGCGAAGCGCATTGCGGACGAGCAGAGCCACCGGCACCGCGCCGAGCAACACGAGCATGGCGGCGTAGGGCGCCGCCGCGGTGAAGTCGAGCGCCTCGCCGTTGGTCGTCGCCCACAGCTGGGTCGACAGGGTCTGGCTGTTGAACGGGATCAGCATCAGCGTCGTCGTCAGCTCCTTGCTGGCGTCGAGGCCGACGAGGATCGCCCCGGCGACGAACCCGGGTAGCGCCAGCGGCAGGGTGACCCGGGCGAAGGTCCTTGCCGGGCGGGACCCCAACGAGGCGGCGACGTCGTCGTAGAGCTGCCGGGACGCCTCCAGGCCCACCCGCTGGTAGCCGACGGCCAGCGGCAGAAACAGGATGACGTAGGCGGCGACGAGCACGACCGGCATCTTGTACAGCGATGGCGCTAGGCGGGTGGCCAGGTAGACGAGGGCCAGGGCCAGGATGGCGCTGGGGATGGCATGGGCCACCCACACCGCTCGCTCGGTGAGCACCGATCGCAGCGATGGACGGCGCCCTACCCACCAGCTGACCGGAAAGGCGACCGCGGTGGCGATCGCCGCCGCCGCCAGCGCGTAGCCGGCCGTGCTCCCCAGGGCGCTGCCGACCTGCCCCCAGTCGGTCGTCACCGTCCGACCGGTGTTGGTCAGCCCGCGGGCGGTCATCACCAGCGTCGGGCCGAGCGCGAGCAGGGGCACGCTCAGTGCCACCACCATGACGGGCAGGTGCCAACGCCCGAGCTGGAGTCGCGCCGGCGGGCGGTCGAGGCCTCGTGCGCCGTGCAGTGCGGTGCCGGAGCGCGAGATCAGCCGGGTGCCGAAGAGGACGAGTATCGACAGACCGGCGAGCAGCAGCGACAGCGAGCGGGCGGACTGGTAGTCGCCGTAGTCCAGCATTTCGGCCATCACCTTGGTGGTCAGCGTGCTGCGTCCCAGCTGCACCATCGCCCCGTATTCGGCGAGCACGTGCAGGGCCACGATCAAAACGCCGGCTGCCAGCGCCGGCCGCAACGCGGGCAGCGTCACGTGCCAGAACCGGCTGGTCCAGCGAGGTCTCAGGTTGGCCACCATCTCCTCTTGGGCGGGATCGACCGTGCGCAGCGCCACGACGCACGGCAGAAACACGTAGGGGTACAGGCTGAGCGCCAGCACCAGCGACGCACCGAAGAAGCTGGTCACCCAGGTCAGGCTGGGCGCATAGACCAACTCGGCGGCGAAGACGGCGTAGGAGCTGACGAAACCGGGCACCGCCAACGGGAGGGCCAACAGCACGGTCCAGGCTCGTGGAAAGGCAATGGACGTACGCGCCACCAGGAGCGCCGCCAGCACGCCGAGCACGACGGTGAGGACGGTGACGACCAGCACCAGCTGAACCGTCTGCAGCGCCGCCGACGTGGTGGCCTCGTAGCCGAGCTCGTCGGCCAGATCCCCAAAGGAGATGCCGGTGACAAACAGGTAGACGACCGGGGCGATCGACAGCGCGGCGACAGCGACCGCGCCGCACGCGATCGCCGTCGTCCCAAGCCGTGGACCCCGCAGGGTCATCCGCTCGACATTCCCAACTGCTTCAGCAGCTTCTGGGCCTGGTCGGAGTTGGCCAGCTCATCCATGTCGAAGCTGGGCGACTCAATATCGTCCAGGCTGCCGGCGATCGAGCTGTCCATCCCCTTCGCCACCGGATACTGGGCGCCGGACACGTCGATGTCGGCGTCGGCGATCAGCTTCTGGCCGCCCTCGGGAGAAGTCAGCCAGGCGAGGAACTCCTGGCCCTCGTCGATCTGGTCGCTCGCCTTGAGGATGCCTGCGCCCGAGGAGAGGATGAGGTTGCCGGGGTCCTCGGTCGGGAAGTGGTAGATCTTCGACGTCATCGTGTCCGGCCCGCCCGACTCGTCGGCCAGCACCCACCAGTAGTAGTGGTTGGACAGGCCCATGGCGTGCTTGCCCGCCTCGACCGTGTCCCGCACGTTGCCGTTCTTCTGCTCGTTGACGCCGTTGGCCTTCACCTTCTTGAGGAACTCGGTGGTCTTGGCCTCGCCCTCGGTGGCCAGCAGGTACTGGGTGGTGGCGACGAAGGCGCCGGACGGCGCCCAGGCAAACTCGCCCTTGTACTGCGGGTCGACGATGTCGGCCAGCGTCTTTGGCAGGTCGGCCTCGTCGATCTTTTCCGGGTTGTAGTACAGAACGCGGCTGCGGGCCGCGTAGGCCACCCACAGGCCGTCGCTCGAACTCAGGCCGGGCCGCACCTGGTCGAGGGTCGATTTGTCGACCGGTTCGAGCAGGTTGGCGGCGCCAAGCTGGGCGATCGGCCCAGGGTCCTCCGACAGGAACACGTCGGCCCGCGACGCCGCACCCTCCGCCTCGATCTGGCCGACGGTGGCACCGTTCTGGATGTCGAAGCGCACGCCGGTCTCGGCGGTGTAGGCGGCGGTGAGACCCTCGATCAGCTCGGCGTGCTGGTCGGTGTACATCGTCAGCGTGACGCCGGAGTCGTCGCCCGAAGCCGAGCCGGAATCGTCGCCACCACACCCGGCGGCGATCAGCGCCATCGCAGCCACGCCCACCAGCGCCGTCCGCATACGTCGACGGTTCGATCTCTCCACGTTCAACCTCGTTCCATGCTAGAAAAACGACCGCGTGCACGAGGGTGACGCGGCTTTAGGGAAGCCTAACTAGCGGCGAAAGCGTCGAACGAGTCGGCCCGGTCGCCGTCGGCGCACACGTCTAGCGTGAGGAACCCTTTACCCCGGAGGTTGCCGTGAACGTCAGAAGAGCTTCGACCGGCCGCGCGTGGTCGACCGCCATCGCCGCCGCGCTCCTCATGTCGGTGTCGGCCTGCGGTGGCACAACGGCCACCGACCAGGCATCCGACAATCGGGGCTCCGACGACGACACCGCCGGATCGTCGACCACCGACGCAGCGTCCTCCGAGCCCGAGCCGCTCTTCGCCGACGAGTTCGACACCTCTGGGTCCGTCGATTGGGACGTGTGGCAGCCGATCATCGAGAAGCGCCACGACTCCCGCCAGACCGACCGCGAGAAGAACGTGCGCGTCGAGGGCGGCAACCTGGTGATCGAGGCTCACAAGGAGCAGTACAAGGACGCCGAGTACACCTCGGCGATGATCCAGACCAAGGAGTCGTTCCAGTACGGACGGTTCGAGGCTCGGATGAAGCTGCCCGATGCCGAGGGCACCTGGCCGGCGTTCTGGCTGGTCAACGACGACCAGTGGCCCGACTTTGGCGAGATCGACGTGATGGAGCATTTCGCCCGCACAACGGCAAACAAGGGCGATCCCCAATCGATGGGTTACGTCGAGTCCAACCTGCACTCCACTCCCCCGGCGGCGATCGAGGCGCTGACCGACTGGGGACGGGCGACCTCCACCCCGGTCGACGTCACCGAGTGGCACACCTACGCCGTCGAGTGGGCAGAGGGCGAAATCCGCTTCTTCATCGACGACGAACAGACCGCCGTGCACGAGCGACCTGACGGCGACGAGCCCACCTGGCCCTTCGACGACCACCCCGAGGTGATCGTGTTCGACATGTTCATGGGCGCCTATGCCGGCCCGGTCGACGCCGATGCGCTGCCGCAGAAGCTGCTCCTCGACTGGGTGCGAGCCTGGCCACTCGAAGACTCATGAAGTCGACGTAAATCCGGCCATGTACGTATGTACACTACGTACATGGCCAATAAGACGATCAGCCTTCCGGACGACGTGACCCCGATCATCGAGAGCCTCGACGTGCCGTTCTCGACGTGGGTCGCAGATCAGCTCCGCCGCCATGCCGCAGCGCAGGGTGCGCTGAGCCTCGGCCAACAGTTGCTGGCCGACGCAGCGCTGGCAGGGCCCGAGCGTCCCACCGACGAGGAATCGCGGGTGGCGATGGAACGAATGGAGCGGTCGGCGCCGTGGTAGCCCGCGGCGGCGTGTACTGGATCGAACTCGACAAGCGTCGACCATGCATCGTGGTCTCATCGGTCGACGTCCTGGCCGTTGACGTCTGGCAGACCCACGTCGTTCCGCTGACCTCGAGGGTCGGGCGGGCAGGCATCGCTGGCAACGTCTTGCTCCCGGCTGTTGCGACCGGGCTCCCCAAAGACTCGGTAGCCGTACCGCTCGGGCTGGAACTGATCGATCGGTCGTTGCTGGCTGCGCATGCGGGCCGGATACCTCAGGTTTTGCTCGACGACATCGACGACGGTCTCCGCACAATTCTGCAATTGTGACGATTCCCCATTGCCTATCAGCGATCGTTTATCTATCGTTGATAGGTAGCGGGTCGACGGGCGATCCGCATCGAATGAGGGGGCCCACCATGCACACCGCCGTCGACGAGATCGCACCGGACACGTTCCGGCTCTCCACCTACATCCCCGACGTCGGGCCCACAGGCATGACGTTCAACCAGTTCCTGATCCGCGACGAGCAGCCGATGCTGTTTCACACCGGTCACCGCCAGCTGTTTCCACTGGTGTCCGAGGCGGTCGGCACGCTGGTGCCGCTCGAGGACCTGCGCTGGATCGCCTTCGGCCACATCGAGGCCGACGAGTGCGGCTCGATGAACCAATTCCTCGCCGCTGCGCCCGGCGCCCAGATCACCCACGGCGCCCTCGGTTGCATGGTGTCGCTCAACGACATGGCCGACCGGCCGCCGGTACCCCTCGAGGACGGCCAGGTGATCGAGCTCGGCAGCCACCGGGTGCGCCACATCGACACCCCGCACGTGCCCCACGGCTGGGAGGCCCGCCTGATCTTCGACGAGACCACCGGCACCCTCTTCTGCGGCGACCTGATGACACAGCTGGGCGAGGCCGACCCACTGGTCGACAACGACGTGCTTGCTGCGGCCGCAGTGGCCGAGGACATGTTCGGCGCCACCTGCCTGACGCCTGCGACCGCCCCGACGATCCGCCGCCTCGCCGACCTGGGCGCCACCACCCTGGCCACCATGCACGGCTCGGCCTTCAACGGCGACGCCTCCGCCGCTCTGAACGCGCTGGCCGACTCCTACGACGAGCGCCTGCTCGTCGCAGGCTGACGCCGTCAAGCCCCATCCCACCCACCCCCCCCGAAAGACGCCATGACCACTCCCGCCCCACCGACCGACCGGCGCCGAGAACGCCACCTGGCCAAGCGGGCCACGATCGTCGCCGAAGCCTGGACGCTCGCGCGGCGCGACGGCCTCGCCGCCATCTCGCTGCGGGACCTCGCCGACCGGGTGGGCCTCCGTCAGCCGTCGCTGTACGCCTACTTCGATTCCAAGCTCGCCCTCTACGACGCCATGTTCGCCGACGGGAACAGGCAGCTGATCGAGACGGTCTCGGCGCTGCCCGAGCACGACGACCCCCACGAGGCGCTCGTCGATCTCGTCGAGGAGCTCACCCGATTTTCGGCGGCCGACACCGTTCGCCACCAGCTGCTCTTCCAGCGCACCATCCCCGGCTTCGAGCCGTCCGAGCAGTCCTACGCCGTCGCAAGAGAGTTCTACGCGATCGGCCAGGAACGCCTCGCCGCTGCCGGGGTCGGCGAACCCGGCGACCTCGACCTGTTCACCGCCATCGTGTCCGGCCTGACGCACCAGCAGGTTGCCAACGATCCCGGCGGCGACCGCTGGGTGCGCCTCTCGCGCCAGGCGGTCGAGATGTACCTCGCCCAGATCGAACGGAAGAGCCCAGCACAGCAGTCCAACTAGAGGAAGGCACCAAAATGACGACCGAGACCAGCGTCGACGTGACCAGGATCCCGAGGATCACCCACGACGAGGCGACGGCAATCACCGCCGTCGAGAATCGCAAGTTTGGCGAGCAGCTGCGGAGCCTCGGGCCCGACGACTGGATCGCCTCCACCGACTGCGAACGGTGGGACGTGCGGGCGATGGCCGCCCACGTCGTCGGCGGCGCCGCCGGACAGATCTCACCGCGCGAGTTTGTGCGCCAGGTCCGCACCGGTCGGCCCATCGTGAGGGAGATCGGTGCCAAGCACTGGTGGGACGGCATGAACGAGGTGCAGGTTCGGGAGCGCTCGGATGTGAGCACCGACGAGCTCATCGCTGAGTGGGACACCAACTCCGAGAAGGCCCGGATCGCTCGCAACAAGCTGCCCAAGCCGATCGGTCGCCTGCCGCTGCTCAACCTGCCCGAACCGGTCGGACGTCAGCCGCTGACGTACCTGTTCGACATGGGATTCACCCGTGACGTATGGGCGCACCGCATGGACATCGCCGCAGCCACCGGCCACCCGATGGACCTCGACGCCACGCACGACGGACGCATCATCGCCGACATCGTCGCCGAATGGGCGGGCTACTTCGACGAACCCTTCACCCTCGAGCTGACCGGCCCCGCCGGAGGCACCTTCACCTCGGGCTCCGGTGGCGAGACCGTCCGGATCGATGCCCTCGAGTTCATGATGATCCTCGCCGAACGCACCGAGGGAACCGGCCTGCTCCAACACACCCTGCCGCTCTGACGTTGTCGGGCTGCCGAGCTGCGCGATCAGCTGGATTCAGTCGCGGCTGATGACGTCGCTGGTGAGGACGATCACGAAGTTGTGATCGTCGGTGAGCACGTTGAGGTACCCGGGGTCGACGCTCATGACATACCCGGTGATCCTGCCGTTGGTGGTCTCGATCCGCTCTCGCGGAACCCACGGTGTCTGCGTGGCCAACGCAACCCCCAGGGCGCCGATGGCGACCACCCAGCCGATGCGTTCGATGGTTGCAGCCAGGAGCCGCCGCAGCGGTGCGCCCGCTTGCCGACGGTGGATGAGCACCAGAACGCCGAACACCGCTGCGGTCGCCGGGAGCAACCACCAGGCGCGGTAGCTCAGGGTCAGCGACGTCAGGGTGGTCAGCGCCAGGCCGGCCAGCAGCACCACCGTTGGGCGACGGCCCTTGGGCGACCACAGAAAGGCTGCCATTAACAGCGGCAGGAGTGTGACGAGCAGCGGCGCAACCACCAGCCGAGCGGTCATGAACGACCCGAACAGGATTCTCAGCCCGTCCTCCAGGCCCAGCGTGGTGCTGACCAGAAAGGCCGTGTCCCAGTTGTACCCGGAGATGGCAAAGAGCCTGACGACCAGAAAGGCAAACGCCCACGCCGCCGCCGGTGCCGCCCCGCCCTCGCGAACCGCCCGCACGATCTGCGTCGAAGCGGGTGGCGCATTCTGCTCGTTGCCACGATCAATCGTCATCGCCGAAAGGTAGCCCCCGGGCTCGGGCGGTCTCACGCTGGCCCGAGGAGGCCGCTCGCCGTCACCTCCCCCCGGGCAGCACCTCAGGAATCACCGACGGTGCGGTGAAGCCACGGGGGTCACCGACTCGCCCACCTGGCGGCGCTCAAACCCGAAGGTGGCGCCGGTGGAGAACTCGGTGAGGGTGACCGAGTCGGGCTGCTCAGCGGGCTCGCCGTCGGGGTCGTCGGTGATATGCCAGGCCGCCGTCTCGCCGCCGACCCGCTCCAGCCGGGCGGTCGGCACCAGGCACACGACCGCTGCCCGCAGGATGGCGTCGCCGCCGGGCCCGGCAAGCAGCGCCGCCCAGGACAGCCCGTCCGCCTCGTCGAGCGCCGGGCACGGGCGCAAGCGAATAAGCAGCTGGTCGCCGGCCTGGGCGCAGCGTAGGTCGAGGTCGACGTAGCTGCGGGGCAGAAACAGCGGGTGGACCGCGAGCACGTCGGCCAGCCCGGCGAGGGTGGCCGGGGCGCCGAGCGTCGCGGCCAGCCGCTTGGTGGTCAGCCCGGCGATGCCGGCCGCCTGGGCGATGCCGATGGTGGTCACGTCGTCGGCGCCGACCCGTTCGGCCACCTCGACGAGGAAGGCCCGGGCCAGCAGCTGCCCCTGGAGCGCCACCTCGTCGGCGATCGCCGCCAGGGTGGCCGAGGCGAACCGCTCCATCACCAGGTCGACGTCGAGCGGCGCCGAGTAGTCGGCCCAACCGTCGTCGTCGGGCAGCGACGGGTCGGGCACGGCCAGCGGCACGTTGGCGGCCTGACTGGCGGCGAGCGCAACCGCACCGGGTGGGACGGGCAGCTCGTCGTTGGCCTCGTCGATCACGACGGTCCACTCGCAGTGCGGGGTCCGGTCGGTGGGCACCCGGGGCGGACGGTGCACCGGACGCATGCGGGCCCTGGGGTTGGTGGCGATGGCGGTGGCATCGAAGGTGGGGTCCTCGATGTCGTGACACATCGTCTGCACGTAGTCGTCCCCCATCGGCTCGACGTCCATCAGCGCGCCGCAGTGGCCCAGCTGGAAGCTGCCGTGGTGGTCGTCGTCGACCACGAAGCGAAAGTCCATGAACTCCGGCGGCGCACCGACGTCCAGCTGGATGCCCTTGAAGATCGTCTCGACCGTGTCGCCCTCGAAGCCGAGCAGCCGTTGCATGCGCTTGGTGTAGATCGGGCTGGCAGCCATCCACTCCCCGATCGCCACATCGGACATCGGCTCGCGCCCCAGGAGGGCGATCACGTGGGGCATGCCCGCCCGGTCGATCAGGTGACCGGCCAGCAGCAGCTCGCGCACCAGCTCGGCCAGCTCGCCGTGGGACCGGCCGGTCCACGGACCTGGCCTCAGCTCAGCCATCCCGGCGAGGCTCAGGGCTCGAAGTCCAGGCCGAGCAGCTTGATGGCGTTGCCCCGGGCGATCTTGTTGATCGTCCGCTGGGGCAGGTGCCCAAACAGCTCCTCGGCCACCGCCTTGCTGTTGGGAAAGGTGCCGTCCTGGTGCGGGTAGTCGGTTTCGAACAGCACGTTGTCCTCGCCGATCTGGTCGAGCATGTCGATGCCCACCGTGTCCTTGAAGAAGCAGGCCGAGATGTGCTTGGAGTAGTACTCCGACGGCGGCCGCTCGGAGCGCTCCTCGCCCTGGGCCCACTGGTGGGTCAGCCACGTGTCGTCGGCCCGCTCGACGAAGTACGGGATCCAGCCGATCTGGCTCTCGGCGTACAGCAACTGAATGTCGGGGAACCGGTCGAACACGCCGGAGAACAGCCAGTCGATCATCGATGCGACGCTGTTGCAGGCGATCAGGTTGGCGGCCACCACCGTCGGTGCGTCGGGCGACGTTGTCACCGTCTTGGTGCCCGAGCCGATGTGCATGCACAGCACGGTCTTCGTCTCGTTGCACGCCTGGAAGAACGGGTCCCAGTGCCGGGTGTGGATGCTGGGCAGGCCAAGCCACGACGGCAGCTCGGAGAACGCCACCGCCCGCACGCCCCGGGCGGCGTTGCGGCGGATCTCAGCTGCCGCCAGCTCGGGGTCCCACAGCGGCACGACGCACAGCGGGATCAGCCGCCCGCCGCTGCCGCCGGCCCACTCGTCGACCATGAAGTCGTTGTAGGCCTCGATACACAGTTGCCCCAGCGTGCGGTCCTCGATCTCGGAGAACATCTGACCGGCAAACCGGGGATAGTTGGGGAAGCACAGGCTGGCCTCCACATGGTTGAGGTCCATGTCGGCGAGGCGGGCCACCGGGTCGTAACAGCCAGGGGCGATGTCGTCGTAGGTGACCCCCTCCATCGTCACCTCCTCGGGCGGCATGCCCGGACAAGCAACCATGCGCTTGATCTGGTAGCGACGGCCCTCGAAGTGCCACCAGGCCGCCATCTCGTCGCCGTCACCCGGGGTCTCCACCCAGGCACCCTCGACCAGGGTCATCTCACCCTTCGGTGCGATGTGGATGCGCGGCGCCCGGTCGGCGTAGGCGGCGGGCAGACGGCTGGTCCACACGTCGGGCGGCTCGATGACGTGGTCATCGACGCTGATGATGCGGGGGATGACCCCCTGCTGCCGGGTGTTGTACGAGAGGCTCATGGCGTGGCTCCAGGGGTCGGACCGCTGCGATGCTCAACGCTCACGCGTCGTCCATCTTGGCGATGATCTTCTCCACCTCGGTGTTCAGCTTCGCACCACGGGGCCAGCCGGCGTAATGCGCAACGAACACCACGATGCTGCGCAGGTCCTCGGCGTCCAGTTCGCCCAGCCGGACCGCTGCGTCCAGCTGGAGCGATGCGACGTCCTCCATGCCACCGGCGACCGCCATGCCGATCAGCATCAGGCGCCGTTCCTTGATCGTCATCGTGCCCTCGGTCCACACGTCGGCGAAGAGGTGGTCGACCGTAGACTCGACAAACGCGCCCTCCACGTGGGGGATGTCCCACCCGTAGACGTCCTTCATCATCGCCAGGCCGCGCTGGCGACGATCGTCGGCGTTCGCTTGCCCATCGTCGCTCATCGGTCGTCTCCGTCATCGCTGGTGTCGCTGTGGGGCACGCCGAGGGCGGTGCCCAGTTGGTTGAGGGCCTGTTCGGCCACGGGCGTTTCGACGCCCAGCTCGGCACCGAGCCCGATCGCCAGGGCGAGATCCTTCTCGCCCAGCCCTCGGGCGTGTTCGAAGATGGGGCGCAGGCCGTCGTCCGCAGGCAGCGGCGCAGCGGTCCCGCGCAGCATAATCGCCCCGGGCCCGCCGGTCACCCGGTCGGAGTGGCGCACCACCTCGCCAAGCTTGGCCAGATCCACCCCGGCGGCCTCGGCCAGCCGTGAGGCCTCGCCGACCGCTGCGTAGGAGGCGAACGTGATCAGGTTACGGGCCAGCTTGGCCCGGGTTCCGGCGCCGATCGGGCCCAGGTGGGCCACGAGCGTGCCCAGGCGTTCCAGCGCCGGGGTGGCCAGCGCCACCGCCTCGGCGTCGCCGCCGACCATCAGCGCCAGGGTGCCCTCGTGGGCGCCCATCGCTCCCCCACTGACCGGCGCGTCGAGCACAGCCACCCCGTGGGGTGCGCACAGGGCGGCGATCTCGGCCGGGGTGTCGGCCTCGACCGTCGAGTGGATGATCACCACCGTGCCGGCCGACGCGGTCGACAGGATGCCGTCCGGTCCGGACAGCACCGAGCGCACCTGGGCGTCGTCGCGCACCATCAGCGAGATCACCGTCGCCCGCTCGGCCACCTCGGCCGGGGATGCGGCGACCGTCGCCCCCGCCTTGGCGAAGGGCGCGGTGGCGGCATTCGCGACGTCAAACACGGTGAGACCGCCCGGGTGGTCGCACCAGCGCTTCGCCATCGGCGTGCCGATCTGGCCCAGCCCGATGAACCCCAGGTGCGGGTCGCTCACGAGGGTCGGTCCCACAGGCCGACCGGCACGTCGCGGATCGGGTAGTGGCCGGGCAGCTGGCCCGGCTTCAGCGAACGGTCCAGGCGGGCCTGCATGCCGTCGGACAGCGTGCCGTCGCCCATCATCTCCATAAACAGCGATGCGGCGTTGCCGTAGTCGAACCAGTCGCGCTGGAAGGCCCACTGCCGGTCACCGCCGTAGATGAACCAGCTGCCGCCGATGCCGGGCACCTCGTAGGTCGATCCGTCCGGACGGGTGGCGTCGGCCACCTGGCGCCAGAACCCGACGACGTGGCCCTTGGTCTCGTCGATGATCAGCTCCTCGTACGGATACTGCCACCCGTCGAGGCCGCCCATCTCCTGGCCCAGCGCAATGTCGCGGATCTCGTCGCGGCCGACGGCCATGAAGTGCTCCTTGGGACCGAAGTTCCAGCCGTAGGTGGCATCCTCGGTGAAGCAGTCGGCCAGGCTGCGCCAGTCGCCCGACGCCTCAGCGTCCAGGTTGGCCTGAAGCCAATGCTCGACCATCGCGTCGAGCTCAGCACGGGGGTAGGCGGTCATTGGGGATCCTCCTGGGTCGGGTCTTCTTCGATTGGGTTCTCTTGGATGGACAGCGCATGGGTTGGGCAGTACTTCACCGCCGCATCGGCGGCGGCGCGAGCCTCGTCGGGCGGCCGCTCGTCGAGGATGGTCAGCTCGCCCCGCTTGGACACCTCGAACAGCTCGGGTGCCTCCCCCTGACAGGTGGCGTGGCCCTGGCACAGGTCGCGGTCGACCGCGATGCGCCACCCGTCGGTGCGGGTGGACCGCTGGACCGGTCCGGCGGCACCGACGTCAGCCGACGTGACATTGCCACCCGACCGCTCGGTCGCCGCTGTCGCCGTAGTGGGGTCGCGCCGCTCGTAGGTGGCCAGGCACGGCTGGGCCAGCTGCACCACCATCTTGGAGTGGTCGTTGCGGTAGGAGTCGAGGGGCTGGGCTGCCTTGAGGGTCCAGTCCTTCAATAGCACGCTGAAGATCGCCTTCAGCTGCATCATGGCGAAGTTGGCCCCCACGCAGCGGTGGCGTCCGGCGCCGAAGGGGATCCAGTTCCACGGGTTGGCCACGTCGGCGCCGGCGTCGGTCAGGTAGCGGCCGGGCCGGAACTCGTCGGGGTCCTCGAACGCCTCGGGGATCCGGTTGGAGATCGCCGGGCTGGCCGCCACCATCTTGCCGGGGGCCACGTGGCAGCCGCCCACCTCCAGGTCGATGTTGGACACCCGCAGCAGCAGGATCAGCGGCGGATGCAGGCGCAGGGCCTCCTTGATCGCACCCTCCAGGTGCGGCATCTCGCGCAGCGCCTGAAAGCTCACCTCGGTGCCGTCGGCGTACAGCTCGTCCAGTTCGGCCACCACCTTGGCCATCTCGCCGGGATGGCGCAGCAGCTCGATCAGCGTCCAGGCCGCCGTGCCCGACGTGGTGTGGTGCCCGGCGAACATCATCGAGATGAACATGCCGGTGATCATGTCGGCGGAGAAGCGGGGCGTACCGTCGTCGGTGATCGACATGAGAATGTCGAGCAGGTCTGAGTCGTCGCCGCCTTTGGCGGACCCATCGGAACGGTCGTCGTCATCAGTGGACCCGGCGGTTCGCCCGTCCATGATCTCTTGCACCAGCTCGACCAGCGCGACGCGGGCGGTGTCACGGGCACGGAAGCTGGGGATGTCGGCGTAGGGGTCGACGTAGGCCAGGGCGTCGGTGCCCCGCTCCAGGTCGTGGTACAGCTCGGCGAATCGGCCGTCGAGCTGCTGGCGAAACCGTCGCCCGATCAGGCACGACGACGACGTGTAGATCGTCAGTTCGGCGAACCAGTCGAGCAGGTCGATCTCGCCACGGTCGCCCCAGCGGGCGACCATCTCGTCCACCTCGCGCTGGATCGTCTCGGCGTGGCCGCGCATGTAGGAGTCACGCAGCGCCTGGTTGCGCAGCATCTCCCGACGCCGCTCGGGGGGCGCGTCGAACACGACGCCCTCGCCGAAGATCGGCGTCATGAAGGGGTAGGCGGCGGCCTGGTCGAGGTCCTCGTCCTTGGCCCGGAAGAAGATCTCGTTGGCCTCCGCACCGCTGAGCAGCACCACCTGCTTGTCGGCCAGCGTGAACTCGCCGACGTCGCCGCACTCGTCGCGCACCCGCTGCATCAGGCCGATCGGGTCGCGCCGCAGCTCCTCCAGGTGGCCGTTGGGCTCGTCGCCACCCGACACCCGGGGCGGCTCGTTCAGCGTGCTCTGGCTTGTCACTTGTAGCTCCGGTTCTCGCTCACGGGCGCCTCGGGTTGAATCTCCACCAGCGTCAGGTGCGTTCCCTTGGGCACGGCCACCACGTACGTGATCACGTCGGCGATCTCCTGGGGCCTCAGCGCTCCGGCGTGGCGCAGGTGCCCCCACGCCGACCAGTGCGGCATCACCTCGTTCACCGTGTCCTCGCTCCAGGTGGTGCCCTGCTCGGTGCTCGACGGGCCGGGACGCACCATCGTCGCCCGCACACCCGTGCCCTCCAGCTCCATCTGCATGGCCCGGGCCAGTCCCTCCAGTCCGGACTTGGCCGCCACGTAGCCGGCCATGTGGGTCCGCTGGCGCACGACGACGTCGGAGGTGACAAATACCAGGTCGCCGTGACCGGCCTCCACCATCGGTCGGCCCAGCCGGTTAATCAGGCGGTGCGCCCCGGTCAGGTTGATCTGCACCGCTCGTACGAAGTCGTCCGGGTCGATGCCGAGGGCCGAAGCGGGGTACACGTCGCCGGCGTTGGAGACGACAACATCGATCGGACCGAAGGCCGCCAGGGCCTCTTTGGCAAACGCCTCGATCGAGGCATCGTCGGTGAGGTCGAGCGCCACGGCCGCCGCCTCACCACCGGCATCGGTGATCTCAGCGGCCAGGTCGTCGAGGCGCTCGGTGCGACGGGCACCCAGCACCACCGGGTGACCGGCGGCGGCCAGCGACTTGGCGGTGGCCGCACCGATGCCGGACGAGGCGCCGGTGACGACGGCGACCCGCCGCTCGGGATGGGGGGCAAATCTCGGCATTAGCGAACCTCAAAAGTGGTGGGGAGGGTGGCGAACCCGCGGACGTTCACCGAGTGCACCCGCTTGGCGTCCTCGGCATCGATCTCGTAGGACCCGATCCGCTTGGTCAGCTCCTCGAGGACCACCCGGGTCTCCAGCCGGGCCAGCGAGGCGCCCATGCAGAAGTGGCGTCCCACGCCGAAGCTGGCGATGCCGGTGGTGTCGCGGTCCAGGTCGAAGCGGTCGGGATCGGGAAACTGCCGGGGGTCCCGGTTGGCCGATCCGGCCAGCAGCAGCACCCGGTCGCCGGCGGGGATCGTCGTGCCGTGCAGCGTGACGTCGGTGGTGGTCACCCGGGCCAGCATCTGGCTGGAGGTGTCGTAGCGCAGCGTCTCCTCCACCCAGTCCGGAATCCGGGCGGGGTCGGCGAACACCTTGGCCCGCTCGTCCGGGTTGGCCCACGCCCAGTACCAGGCGTGGGCGAGCAGTTTGGTGGTGGTCTCGTTGCCGGCGACCACCATCAGGAACAGAAACGAGGTGATCTCGTCGTCGGTGAGGCGATCGCCGTCCGTCTCCACCTCACACAGCGCACTCACCAGATCGTCGCCCGGGTTGATCCGCCGGTCGGCGATCATCTCCGAGTAGTACACCGCCAGCTCGATCGCCGCCTCGACCCCTGCCTTGGGGACGTCGGTGACGCCCTCCTCGCGATGCACCAGCAGGTCCGACGCCCGGCGCAAGCGCTCCCGGTCGGCCTGGGGCACGCCGAGCATCTGGGAAATCACGTCCATCGGCACCTTGGCGGCCAGGTCGCCGACAAAGTCGAACGAGCCCGACTGCAGGCAGGCGTCGAGGTGCGAAACGGTGAGGGCGCGGATGTCGTCCTCCATCGCCGCCACCCGCCGAGGGGTGAAGCCCCGGGACACCAGGCCCCGCATGCGGCCGTGCTCGGGCGGGTCCATCGCCAGGAAGGACATGGTCCGATGGGCGTTGGGGCCCGAGGCCGCCGGGTCGATCGACACACCGTGGGCGTTGGAGAACCGCTCCGAGTCGCGAAACCCTGCCATCACATCGTCGTAGCGGGACAGCGCCCAGAAGTTGCGCTCATCGTTTCGGTACACCGGCGCCTCAGAGCGCATCCGGGCGTAGGTGGGGTACGGGTCCTCGTGGATCTCGTAGGCATACGGGTCGTACACCACCGGCGTTGTGGTCAGGGTCATTGCAGGTCTCCCAGGATCACGGAGGTCGCCTCGGCGAGTTGGTTGCGAAGTTGGTCGTAGGGCAGGTGGCCGGTGCCCACCTCGATCAGCGCGCCGGACACGACGAACTCCAGGGTGCGCACCGCAGCGGGCGGCGCCGCGGCGCCGTCGTCCGGCCCTGCGAGGGCGGCGACCAGCCGCGTGTGCAACAACCGGCCGATCTTCAGGCGCAGCTCGTGCACCTCGGGGTTGTCCACCAGCAGCGCCACGGTGCAGGCGGCGGCCAGCTCGGTCTCGTTGGAGACGACCAGGGCAAAGTTGGCCAGCACCTCGGTCGCCCGCCCCGCCGCCGTGTACAACCCAGCCGCCGTGTCCAACCCAGCCGGGCCCTGCGGCGCCGCCTCGTCCTGTGCGCTGATGCGCCGCCAGAACACCTCGGCGATCAGGTGCTCCTTAGACGAGAAGTAGTTGTAGGCGGTGGCCGGGGCCACCCCGCACCGGGCGGCAACCGCACGAACGGTCAGCCCCGAGTAGCCGGTGGCGTGAAGCTCGTCCACGGCGGCATCGGTCAGCCGGTCCACCGTGAGCGAGCGCTTGGTGCTCAGGCGCCGCCGAGGCAGCTCTTGGACAGGCGTGGTGGACACGTGTCCAATCATGTAGTGTCAACCGTCACCCGTCAAGCGGGATGCTCACTTCCCCAACTCTGGAGAACACCCATATGGCCGAACGACAGCGATTCGCCGACCGCACAGCCATCGTCACCGGCGCAGGCGGAGGCATCGGCGAGGCCTACGCCCGGGCCCTGCACGCAGAAGGCGCCAACGTGGTCATCGCCGAGCTCAACGAGGCCGCCGGCCAGGCGGTGGCCGACTCGCTCGGCGAGCGGACCCTGTTCGTGCCCACCGACGTGGGCGACCCGGCCAGCACCGACGCCATGGCCGAGTCCACGCTGGAGGCCTTCGGCCGCATCGACCACCTAATCAACAACGCCGCCATCTTCGGCGACATGGAGCTGGCCGGCCTGACCAACGTCGATTACGACTACCTCAACACGTTCATGTCGGTGAACCTGATGGGGGCCCTGCACTGCACCCGGTCGGTCATGCGCCCGATGGGCAAGCCGAAGGGCCCGGACGAACGCCGGGGCGGGTCGATCGTCAACCAGTCCTCGACGGCTGCGTGGATGGGCATCAGCGGCTTCTACGGCCTGGCCAAGGCCGGCCTCAACTTCCTCACCGCATCGCTGGCCCACGAACTGGGCCACCGCAACATCCGCATCAACGCCGTCGCCCCCGGCCCCACCGACACGGCGGCGATGAACAAGCAGGTGCCCGTGGAGTTTCAGGACCCGTTGGTCAGCAGCCTGGCGATCAAGCGCCTGGGCACCCCCGCCGATCACGTCGGCCCGGTGCTGTTTCTGCTGTCCGACGAGGCGGCCTGGATGACCGGCCAGATCGTGGCGGTCGACGGCGGTCAGGTGACCCGGCTGTGAGCACCGAGCCCACCACCGAGATGTGGCACGAGGAGCGGCTGCTGATCGACGGCGAGCTGCGCAGCGCCGAGGGCGGTGCCACCTACCCGGTGGAGAATCCGACCACCGGCGGGCAGCTGGGCGAGGCCGCCGATGCCACCCCCGCCGACGTGGAGGCGGCGCTGTCCGCCGCCCGGCGGGCCTTCGACGAGAGCGGCTGGGCCACCGACGTCGACCTCCGAGTGCGCTGCCTCCGTCAGCTCCATCAGGCGCTCGTCGACCACGCCGACCAGCTCACCGAGCTGACGATCGCCGAGGTGGGTGCACCCCGCTCGGCCTGCGCCACAGTGCAGCTCACCGCCCCCACCGAGTTTCTCCCCTACTACGCCGAGTTGGCCGAGGGCTACGAGTGGACCACGCCGCTCGGCGTTGCCGACACCCTGGGCGGCCCGGCCGAGCGCTGGACCGAGCGCAACCCCATCGGGGTGGTCGCCGCCATCACGCCGTGGAACGTGCCCCACCAGATCAACCTGGCCAAGATCGCCCCGGCGCTGGCCGCAGGCTGCACCGTCGTGTTAAAGCCGGCGCCGGAGACCCCGTGGTGCGGCCTGGCCCTGGGCCGGTTGGTCACCGAGCACACCGACATCCCGGCCGGCGTGTTCAACGTCGTCACCTCGAGCGATCCCGCCATCGGCGAGCTGCTCACCGGCGATCCCCGGGTGGACATGGTCAGCTTCACCGGCTCCACCGCCACGGGCCGCCGGGTGATGGCGGCCGCATCCACCAACGTCACCAAGGTGTTTCTCGAGCTGGGCGGCAAGTCGGCGTCGATCGTGCTCGACGACGTCGCCGACTTCGGCCTGGCCGCAGCCACCGCAGCGTTCGGCACCGCCACGGTGGCGGGCCAGGGCTGTGCGCTCACCACCCGGGTGCTGCTCCCCCGCTCCCGCTACGACGAGGGGGTGACCGCCATCGCCGAGATGATGGCTGCGATGGCCCCGGGCGATCCGGGCGACCCGGGCACGATGATGGGCCCGCTGATCAGCGACCGGCAATGGCAACGAGTCAACGAGTACGTGCGCGGCGCCGAGGCCGCCGGCGCCCGGGTGGTGTGCGGCGGCGGACGGCCGGCAGCGCTGCCCGATGGCCACTTCTTCGAGATGACCCTGCTCGCCGACGTCACGCCCGACATGGCGGTTGCATCCGAGGAGATCTTCGGACCGGTGCTGGTCGCGATTGCCTACGAGGACGACGACGATGCCGTTCGCATCGCCAACGACTCCATCTACGGGCTGTCCGGCGCCGTGTTTGGCGCCGACGAGCAGCGGGCGGTCGCTGTGGGTCGCCGAATCCGCACCGGCACCATGTCGATCAACGGCGGTGTCTGGTACGGGGCGGACGTACCCTTCGGCGGGGTAAAGCAGTCCGGCATCGGCCGGGAGATGGGCGTCGCCGGGTTCGAGGAGCACCTCGACACCACGGCGTTCGCCCGCCCCGCCGGCTGACCGGCAACAAACGCAGCGAGGGACCGATGGACCAAAACGAACCTCAGGACTTCGCCGGGCTGGACGGCGTTGCGCTGGTCACCGGCGGCTCCGGCGGGCTGGGCTCGGCCGTGGCCGTCATGTTGGCCCGGCGCGGCGCCGACGTGGCCATCACCTACCGCAACAACGCCGATCGGGCCGCCGAGGTGGTCGCCGCCATCGAGGCGACCGGCCGCCGGGGCTCGGCCCACCAGCTAGTGGCTGATGATGCCGAGGGCGCTGCAGCACTTGTCGAGGAGGTCTCGGCCGATGGCCTGCACACCCTGGTGCACGCCGCCGGACCGCTCATTCCCCAGCGCCACCTCAGCCGGATCAACCCAGGCGACCTCACACCGCAGATGACCGACGAGATCGCTGGGTTCTTCAACGTGGCCCAGCCCGCACTCCCCCACCTGCGCCGCAGCAAGGGCTCGATCGTGGCGATCACCACCGCCGCTACCCGACGCTTTCCCGTCCGCGATGGTTTGTCCGCCGCCGGGAAGGGCGCGGTCGAGCAACTGTGTTGGGGGTTGGCCGCCGAGGAGGGCCGGTTCGGCATTCGGGTCAACTGCGTGGGTCCGGGCATGACCACCGCCGGCATGGCCCAGGATCTGACCGCCTCGGGCGACCTGGCCGAGGTCGACTTCGCAGCGGCTACCGCCAACATCCCCCTGAAGCGCTTCGGTGATGCAGCCGATATCGCTGAAGCGGTATGCTTCCTGGCCTCCACCCGAGCGGGCTACATCTCCGGCCAGCACCTAGCGGTCGACGGCGGCTACGGCGTGTAGACGGATACTCGATGGCGCCCCGGCTTGTGCGCTGGCCCACGCGGCACCACACGAACCCGCTGGTGAGTCGGTCGGGTGACCGCGGCCGGGCATGGCCTTCGGGCCGGGACCCGGTCGAGGAAGGTCGGGGCTCCACAGGGCAGGATGCTGAGGCGACTCAGGCGGGGGCGACCTCGCGGACAGGGCAGCAGAGAACAGACCGCCGATGGCCCGGCTCGCCGGGCACAGGCAAGGGTGAAACGGTGCGGTAAGAGCGCACCAGTGCAGCGGGCGACCGTCGCAGCTGGCAACCCCCATCCGGTGCAAGGCCAAGCAGTAGGTGTTGGGGCTGCCCGTCCCCCGAAACTTCGGTTTCGGCACCTACGGGTCGGCCGCTCAGATGGATGATCACCCAGGGAGACGTCGGCGACGACCTCCCGGACAGAACTCCGCCTACAGACCGACTCACCAGCACCCAAGCCGGGACGGCGCCAATCCAACAGCACTGACAGCCCCGCCAGCACCTGGCCTCGTGGCTGGCACCCGGCGGGCGCCCGCCTTCCATCAGCAGAGCAACGCGTCGATCCTGGCGATCTGTTAGCCCCGCTGCATTACTGGCTTTCACAACACGCAGACGTCCACGCGCTGCGCCCGCACACGGCTGGCGCTGCCGGTGACCCACCCCCAACTTCGGGCGCTCCTGACGTCGACGACCTCGACAGCCGTTCAGCACGATCGAGTCAATCATGCAACTGATTGCGATTTCCTCAAATATCAGGACAGTCGACTGTCAAATTCTTCCAGACCGTGAACTATGCGGTCGAGATCGGACTCGCTGACACCAGCTTTAGATACATCGGCCCACTCCTGAAGCGGGAAGGTGTTGGCCATTTTGATCCGCCCGTCAGAAATGAGGAAGAAAGGAAAGCTCTTCGAATCACCATAGCTTTTCCCCGGATAGTATCCGAGCCGCCAACCACCTTTAATTTTATACTTCGTGCCAAGGAGCTTGCGATGGACCAGCACCTCCACTGGCTCAACCCCGGGGTGCCCCAGTTTGTCCATGCGCCCCAAGATTGCGGATATCAACGCTTCACCCCTGTCGAGCAGCGCTGCACGATTGCGCCGTACTTCAGACTCACGGGAGGCTCGATCTTGCCCCGCTGCTGAGTCAAGGCCTGCCTTCATTTTTCTGGCGATACGGTCTGCATCGGACATGGTTCAAGAGTATCTAACCGCGAGGCTGCACGCCCGCAGGCCCCTCATGGCTGCGTCAGAGTGTCGTCGCGGTGACCGAAGCGCGTCAGCAGGTGCGCGGTCACCGACTCGGAGTTGGGTTGTGTCGGAGGGACGACGAGCCGCTGCGGAGGAACCGGTGCCGCTATCAATGGCAGAGTCCGAGTTCTTCGTTGGGCACCGGGCGTTCGGCAGTACCGGTTTCGGCTCACCCGCCCGGCGGGGATGGTTGGCATCACGGCCTCAGATCACCTGCCGTCGATACGAGTGCGGCGTCAGGCCGAGTTCCTGCACGGTGTCGGGCCGCTGGCTGCGCTCGACTTCTTCGCTGGCGTGGGCGAGTGCCTCGCCGGGGACCAGGTGGAATGGTCGCTCTACCGGCTCGACCTGTTCGTAGACGTTCAAGGCTGGGACCTTCACGGCGATGACCACCACCAGTTCGGGTGCCGGGCGGAACGCCGAGACCTGCACGAGCACGACGGTGACTTCGGCGGGTTCGAGCCCGGACGGCTCATTCCCAAGACCGTCTGCGCCCGCATCCTGCCAGTTTGATGCGGAGCGTCTCGACTACTGACCCGCCATCTAGGGCAAACGCCGGTCCGCAACGGTCGCGAACGTCGCGGTCCCGGCTCCGTGGGCACCCACTCTCAGTCCCTCGCGGGGAAGGGACTGGGTCAGTTGCGAGCGAGCCGGTCGCTGACGAGTCGGTTCAGGCTGACGCCCTCTTGTGCGGCGGAGAGAGCCAGCTCACGGTGAAGGGACTCGGGAACGCGAACGTTGAACTTGCCTGAGAATCGCCGCTCGGCGATCGGCTCCGGGATCGGGTCACCGTTCGCCGCCAGGTCGGCGACGATGTCGGCGACGAGATCGACCAGACCCCGTAGCGCTGCGGCTTGGTCCGCATGAAGCCACGATAGTGACGGGAACTCAGCAACGGTGGCAACGAACTCGTCGTCCTCAGCAGACCACAGGACTCGATAGGCATAGTGCTTGATGTCGGTCACTTCTGAAGCTCCTGCAGCTTGTCGATGGCCTTGAGTGCTTGGCGGACTTGGTACGGCTTCGCCTTGCCGCCCTTGGATTTCTGGATGTTCAGTCGCGGGTCGCCCGACCAAGGCGTCTTGAATACGGCGTGGGATGTCCCGCTCTGGCGTGCTTCCCCGAAGAAGTGGACGCACGCCGAGTGGAGGTCGTAGTACGAGATGTTCTGCGGTGCGTTACGCATAGCGGCCACCGTTTTGTCGATCTTGACCACTCTCGGATGGTATCACTATCAGTACCATCCAGCAACGGGGAGGCAAGTCCACCCAAGCAGTTGAGGATCCGGGAGTTCCGCCGACTCCGCCGGGAACACGAACGGCTCGAAGGCGATGATGACGCCGTCGTCGCCGGGTGAACTGCGTGTACGCAGCGCCGCAGCGCCGGGTCAGGGCTCGAGGACCAGCTTGCCGACAATGTCCTTCGCTGCGAAGCGCCGCTGAGCCTCGGCGATTTCGGCCAACGGGTAGGTCTCGGCCACGACCGGCTCGACGCCTCCGGCGACGGCGATTGTGGCCAGCTCGGCGAAGCCGTCCCGCGTGTGCATCGTCGAACCGATGATCCGACGGTGGTTCAGGTAGAGGCGGCGGATGTCGAAGGGCACGACCGGACCGGCGATCGCTCCGGCGCTCACCAGACGTCCGCCGTCGCGCAACCGGTCGATCATCGCCCCAAACTCGTCGCCACCCACCACGTCTACCACGGCATCGACGGGCGCGATCTCCGAGATGTCCTGCCCCCGAACCGACACCTCCGCCACACCGAGTCCCGACACGAACTCGCGTTTGGAGGCGCTCGTGTGGGCGACCACCTCGCAGCCACGGTCGACCAGCAGCTGCACCGCCGCCATGCCCACTCCCCCGGACGATCCGGTCACAAGCACCCGCTCGCCAGCGACACACTCGGCCCGGTTGATCATGCCCAGCGCCGTGCCGTAGGCGGTGGGAAGGCATGCCAGCTGCACCGCCGACAGGGGCGAGCCGCCCACATCGTGAAGCTGCCGCTCGGCGCAGACGTGGAACTGGCTGAACCCGCCGTCCACCTAGCTGCCTGCGATGTCGGCCGGCTACTCTCCCTCGTAGCGAAACGCTGGATCGACGATCACCCGGCGGCCGATCCATCCGTCGTCGACACCGCCGCCCACCCGCACCACCTCGCCGGCGATGTCGATTCCCTGGATCCGTGGGAACGCCAGTAGCACGCCCTTCCATCCGACAACCGCCCGCGGGTCGGCTGCGGTGCCGTAGGCGCCCTCCCGAGACCAGATGTCGGTGTTGTTGACGGCCGCTGCCGCCACTCGCACCAGCACCTGACCGGCACCCACGTTGGGGATCGGCCAGTCGTGAACCACCTCGATGCACTCCGGTCCGCCGTGACACGTCGTCACCGCTGCGGTCATCGTTCGGGGATCGCTCACCCGAGGAGCCTGCCAGACGGAGGCCACACGCGACGGTCGCCGCCAGGCGGATATAGGCCCTCGGCTTGTGTGCCAGGCCAGCCGGCACCACACTGAACCCGCTGGTGAGTCGGTCGGGTGACCGCGGCCGGGCATGGCCTTCGGGCCGGGACCCGGTCGAGGAAGGTCGGGGCTCCACAGGGCAGGATGCTGAGGCGACTCAGGCGGGGGCGACCTCGCGGACAGGGCAGCAGAGAACAGACCGCCGATGGCCCGGCTCGCCGGGCACAGGCAAGGGTGAAACGGTGCGGTAAGAGCGCACCAGTGCAGCGGGCGACCGTCGCAGCTGGCAACCCCCATCCGGTGCAAGGCCAAGCAGTAGGTGTTGGGGCTGCCCGTCCCCCGAAACTTCGGTTTCGGCACCTACGGGTCGGCCGCTCAGATGGATGATCACCCAGGGAGACGTCGGCGACGACCTCCCGGACAGAACTCCGCCTACAGACCGACTCACCAGCACCCAAGCCGGGACGGCGCCAATCCAACAGCACTGGCTGCCCTACGATCACCTCGGCAGCGTGTCCGGGCACCCGCGTTCCGCCTAGGGATCGGCGCGTCGACGGTGGCGACCTGGTGGCCCATCTGCTTGACCAGCTCTGAACACATGCAGAAGTCAATGCGCAGCGCCCAGAACATGGCTCGCAAGTTGTCATGCGCCAGTTGATAGGGACCAGGGCTGCGCCAGCTGCATGGGACCACTTGTGAGGGGTCGTTGAGGTCGGCGGGGTGATGATGGTTGCCCCCGGCGGCCGTCGTCAAGGACTGCGTGTGGCGGGTGTGCTG
>NZ_DAOLGP010000032.1:0-45843 GCF_035329545.1 Candidatus Neomicrothrix sp. | reverse complement strand
CCCGCATTCGTGCCGTTGATCCAGCCGAGTTCGCCTCCGGACGAGGGTTGATCCGTTGGTGCTGATCGACATGACGCCCATGTAGCTGGAGGCGTGCAGCTTCCAGCCGGCCACGATCGCTCCGGTCCTCGTGTTGGCGGCCACCATCTTCACTTTGCTGTCACCTTTGAACCCCTCGTGGAAACCGAAGTACACGTTGTCTCCGTCGACCGCCACCGCTTGGACGTCGCCGTCCGCGTACTGGTGCCACGGTCGCGCTCCGGTGAGAGGGTTGAGCGCGGCCACCTGGTTGCCGTATCCGGCTACCGCAGCGAACAGCAGGCCGGTCTGGGGGTCGTAGGCCATCTGAAGGACCGCGTATTTCACCACCGACCCGTAGCTGGGGCCGGTGGACGCGCCGTTGGGCGTCACAGCGGCGATGTAACGCCGACCCGCCCCGGCGATCGAAGTGAACTCCCCTGCGACGAACACCTGGGAGCCGTCGGGAGTGGTTTCCAGCCCGTGGACCGTGCCGTTGGGTTGTGGAGCGAAGGAGGTGATTGCTGCGCCGTTCGCCAGGCTGACCGCGCCAACTCGGCTGATGCTGCGTCCGGCGAGCGTCGAGAAGGTTCCGCCGACGTAGAGTCGGCTGCCCGACACCTTCAACGCATTGACGTAGCCGTTGGCGTTGGCGGTGAACCCACCGTTGACGGCACCGCTGGTGGGGTTGAGCGAAGCGACGCGTTGCCTGGTGACCCCGGCGATCGAGCTGAAGCTCCCCCCAACGAACAGGCTGGTTCCGTTGGTGTCGAGCGCTCGAACCGCTTGGTTGGCGTTGGCCACAAACCCGGTGCGGAGGGCACCGGTGCGGGAGTCGAATGCGGCCAGGTTCTGACGGGCGACGGAGCCACCGGGCCCGCTGACCGACGTGAAGGTGCCGCCGACGTAGACGGTGTTGCCGATGATCTCTGTGGCCATCACCCTGCCATTGACCGCCCAACCGCCGACGGGAGTGTCGGCATAGGGCACCGGCTGGGCACCTACCTCAACGATCCCGGCCAAGCCGACCACCATCGTTGCAACGACGAGCACCGTCGACAGCCTTCGCGTTCTCGACCCATGTCCCATGTGCGCCTCCGCCAGCATTGTGGGTGGGCGACCCGCCAATCGCCCACCGCCGATCAAGTTACTCCTGAGCTGAGACAATGTCACTGGGCGTTGAAAGGCGATCGGTGTGGGGGTTGTCACCTCTCGCGAGACCGGGGTTGAGGGCAGGCCGCCGGCCGTTATCGTCGCGGGCGTGGATCATCTCCCCCCGGGCGCCGACCGGGTGCACCAGACCGAGGACGGCGCGTCCGCTCGGGTCGTCGGGGGGTCGACGGACCGTCGCGCACGTCGGGCGCTCGTGCTGGTGGCCATCGGCGTGGTGCTCGTCGGGCTGTTGGCGGCGGCCGTGTGGGTGCGGGCCGGTCGGGAGACCGGACCGGCCGCTCAGGGAGGGCTTCGGCCGGTCGTCGAGCGGCGCCTGCCCCACGATCCGGAGGCGTTCACCCAGGGTCTCGAGGTGGTCGATGGCGAAGTCATCGAGTCCACCGGGCTCTACGGTGAGTCGAGCGTGCGCCGCTGGGACCTCGACACCGGGCGAACGGTCGACCAGGTCGATGTCCCGCAGGAGTTCTTCGCCGAAGGGGTGACCGCGCTGCCCGACGGCCGCCTGGTGCAGCTCACCTGGAAGGAAGGTACGGCGTTCGTGCGTAACCCAGACACGTTGGCCGAGGTCGGCCGTTTCGACTACGAGGGGGAGGGGTGGGGGATCTGCATGGACGAACCAAACGACCGCCTGGTGATGAGCGATGGCTCGGCCACGCTGACCTTCCGAGACACGGACACCTTCGCTGTGGAGGGTTCGGTCGA
This sequence comes from Candidatus Neomicrothrix sp., assembly GCF_035329545.1. Taxonomy (NCBI): domain Bacteria; kingdom Bacillati; phylum Actinomycetota; class Acidimicrobiia; order Acidimicrobiales; family Microthrixaceae; genus Candidatus Neomicrothrix; species Candidatus Neomicrothrix sp. Next base: position 43,950 of record NZ_DAOLGP010000032.1, on the reverse strand, counting down.
CGTGATCGATGACGGGGGGGCGCCGGTCAGCGAGCTGAACGAGCTGGAGTGCGTCGACGGCAGGGTGTGGGCCAACGTCTGGCAGACCGACACGATCGTGGTGATCGACCCGGTTGACGGCTCGCTCGATGCCACCGTCGATGCGTCGGGTCTACTCACCGAGGACGAGCGAGCCGAGGCGGATGTGCTCAACGGCATCGCAGCGCTGCCCGACGGGTCATTCCTCCTCACCGGTAAGCTGTGGCCGGCGGCGTTCGTCGTCAACTTCGAGCCTATCGAGGGGGACCGGTGAGCCCGATCGCCGCGCCGGCGCCGGGAGCGCTGCTCGACGACACCTCGGTGGCCTGGGCGACCGCAGCCCGATGGTGGGCGGTGTTCGGCGGTCAGCGGGCCCTGCTGTTGCAGGTGGCCCACCCCGAGGTGGCCGCAGCGGTCGCCGAGCACTCGGATTGGGAGGCGCGCAGCCTGCACCGTTTGGTGTCGACGCTGACCGCCATGCTCAGGCTGTCCTTCGGCTCGGCGTCAGCGGCGCATGCCCAATCGGAGGCGCTCGGCCGGGTGCATGGGTCGATCGTGGGGCGGACCGCCGACGATGTGGCCTACGACGCCACCGATCCCGACGCCCAGGCCTGGGTGTTGGCCACCCTGATCGACAGCCTGTGGGAGGTCGAGCGCCGCTTCGTCGGCCGGCTCACCGAAACCGATCGCGACCGCTCGGTCGTCGAAACCCGGCTGCTGGCGCGGTCATTCAACGTCGATCTCGACGAGTTCCCCATCGACGCCGCCGGGTTCCGTCAATGGTTTGGCGAGCGGGCGGAGTCGCTGGAGCCCGACGATCGATCCCGCAGCTCGGCGCGATCGATCCTCGACCCGCCCGTGCGTTGGGTGCCCGGGTCGGCGAAGCGCTTCGGTGCGGTGCTGGCGTGCGACCTGTTGCCGCCCGTCGTGCGGGAGCGGCTGGAGCTGCCGGCGGCCCGGCCCCACGAGGTGGCCAGGATTCTGGCTTGGCAGCGTCGCGGCCGGTGGACCATTCCTCGGCTGCCCGGCACGCTGACCCTCAACCCGTTGGTGCCGTGGAGCCTTCGCCGGCCGGCCGGTCAGCCGCATCGTTCTCGCTCGACTCGGTGAGGTCGACCAGCCGGTAGACGGGGTAGGACACGCCATCGTTTCCCTTGCAGGTGAGGGGCGTCGGGCTTGGCTGCGTCGTCCGCTCGAGCGTGACGTCATAGCCGACCACATCGTCGATCGAGCGGGGGTGACCGTCAGCGGTGCCCCGCCCGGTTGCGACCCGGAACCTCAGCGTGCTCGCCCCGTCGCCTCGCTTGGGTTGCTCCAACCGGTGAACGCCGCCGACGGCGTCGAGTCGGTCCAGCCCCACCTCGGTGCGGACGAAGTACTCGGCCGCCTGCTGGGTGAAGCCCAGCGTGGACCGACCCCGGTAGTTGGAGAGGTGGATACGACCGTCTTCGTAGGCCTCGAGTACGGCCTCGGCCGACTCGGGGTCGCAGCGGCCGAAGTACAGGCTGTCGGGCAGCAGCACGAGGTTTGCGGCAAACCGGTCACCGCCGACGTGTGAGGTCTCCCAGGCACTGTCGGCCCAGCGGCTCTCGCGCAGGTGACGGATCGTGGGCCGCCCAAAGGTGGCACAGCAGCTGTCGTGGCGGCCGTGGGTGCACACCAGCGTCAGCGGACGGTCCCACGACGTCCAGCCCTCCGGCTCGCCACTGCGGGCGACCCCGGGCAGATCGGCGGTGGCGGCTGCCACATCGGGAAGGCCGTCGACCACCCGATGCCAGGTTCGTCCCGCCCGGCCTCCGGGAACCGCCGGGTCGATATAGATCAGCTCGACGCCGCCGTCGCCGGCCCGGCCATTGGTGGAGCTGTCGCCGGCCGAGGCCCGGCGCAGGTTGCGGCGCACGTTCAGCGTCCGTATGCCGCGCTCCTTGTTTGTCGCCAGCCATGCCTTGTCGACGAAGTCGCCCAGGTCGGAGTCGAGCGCAGCGTTGTGTCCCCACGGGCCGCGCACCTCGACGAGTAGCCAGCGCCGAACGCCCGATGCGGTGGCGAAGATCGCCTCGGAACGTTCCATCGCCGCACGGGCGCAGCTAAAGGGGGCCATGTGCCACCACTCCTTCCCGGTACAGGGCGGTCAGTATCGCCCGCACCGACTCGGCATCCAGGCCATGGTCCGGCTCGGCGGTGAGCGACTCGGCGGTGAACTCCCCCTCGCGCCGCAGCACCCAGGCCAGCAGCGGCCCGGCCGCAGCGGGCAGGGTCATCGCCCGGTCCCCGAGCTGCAGCGCCACCGTCGACTCGGTGGGGGAGCGTTCCTCGTCCAACCACAACAGCGGTCCGGGGGTGACGTGCAGCGGTCGTTCCAGATCCCACGCGGTTCTTCGGGGTCGCAGACGGGTGCGCGGTTGGCGCCGCCACACTTCGAGCCGGTGGGCGCGCAGCAGGGAGCGCTCGTCGAGGTTCTCGGCCAGGGCGGCCATCGCCGCAGCCCAACCCCCTTCGTGCCCAGGATGAGTGGGCGCTGCGGTGGCGGACAGTGAGGAACCCCCGACGGTGTCCCTCAGCCTGTTGCCGATCAGCGCCTGCCAGGTGAGCGACATGATCCCGATCGTCAGGTGGGCGGATTCATCGTCGATCGTCGACGCAGCGTGTGGGTGGCCACGCGGGATCACCAACGCATCGCCGGGTTGCACCACCACGTCGATCACGGGCTCGCCCACCTCGTCCCAGCCAGGTTTGGCGATGCCCGGCCCACGCTTTTGGGGCAACAGCGACCGCACGAGTGGCGCCCAGATGCGCCATGCCTTGGTTCCGCTGAGCTGCACGACGATCACGTCGTGGTAGTCGAAGTGCAGGTCCAGGCCGCGGGCTGCTGCGGGGCTGAGGTAGGCGTTGAGCTGGACGGGCTGGTCGAGTTCGAGGGCCAGGTTGGTCGACAGGCGTGCCATCGCCGGGTCGCTGTGTTGCAGGCCCTGGAGCACCAGCGACGCCCCCTCGTCGTAGGCCTCGAGTACCCGGTTGGGTTCGATCAGATCGTCAAGGCGCTGATGGCCGACGCCGGCACTGCGGCACAGCTGGGTGCGGGGCAGGGTGGCGCCGTCGCGGACCATGCGAAACGCCGGTGCCCTGGCAGAGCGGGTCAACAGATCGTCCCACCAGCGCTCGGGGTCGGCGAGGTGCGCTTGGGCCACGCGGCCCGCGAGGTATCGAGGGATCGTGCCCAGCGGCTCGCCGGCGGCGACCCCTTGCTGATCGCTCAGGTCGGATAGGCGGGCCGCGTCGGGGTGAAACTCGCGCCGGCTGATCGGATAAGCGCCGGAACGTGCGGCGTCGACCGATGCGTTCCCGGTGGCGCCGACGGCCGCCGGGGCGGTGTCGACCCTGTTCTGGTCGCCGCTGGGAGCGGCGCGTTCGGTGGGCAGGCTCAGGCGTCCCCGCCGTCGGTGTCACCACCGTCGGTGTCGCCCGCACCGGCGTCGCCGTCCCCATCGCCATCGTCGCCGGCGTCCCCGTCGCCGTCACCGGGGTCGGTCCCGTCGCCGTCACCATCGGTGGAGGCAACGATCGTGTCGTCTTCGGGCCAGTCGGTACGGATCTCGTCAAAGGTGATGCTCATGGTTGGGACCATACCCCAGCGCGGCTCGCCGCAAGCGACAAATCTGACGCCTCCGAAACGCCGAAGCTGCGGGTTTCCTGAGGCCGGTGTCAGCTCCCAGGTGCCAGGAACCCGTCGCGGTCGCGGAGGTTGACCTGGTCGTGGCGGGCGGCGACCGCGTCGATCTGCTCCGGGGTCGGATCGGGATCGTTCACGTGCAGCTCGATCAGTTCCCGGAAGTACTCCTCCCGGGCCACCCCGGGAGTGAACAGGATCAGCATGCGAGCCGGTTCGTCCTCGCTGGCGTTGGCGAACCCGTGAACGCCGTGGCGCGGCACGAAGGCGAAGTCCCCCGACCCAGCGATGACCACCTCGTCACCCAGCGTCAGCGCCACCGATCCCTCAAGGACGTAGAAAGATTCGGTGAAACCGGTGTGGTAGTGCGCCCCAGCCCTGCCGCCGGGGGTGATGTCCACCTCGAACAACCCGAACTCGCCGCCGGTGACGTCCCCGGTCGCCACCAACAGTGGCCCCAGACCGTCCGATGTCGCACGAGGCTGCTCGGTCCTGCTGCGGAAGCTCAGCGATGGATCGGTAGGTGCGGTCACGTGCTTTCCTTTGGCGTTGCTGTCGTGATGGACGTCCCTTTCGGGAGTCCCAGCGCCGTGCGTCACGCTACGCCGGTCACACATCCAAGGGGGAAGCACTTCCTCGGTCACCGGCGGGTTTGGCGCTCGGCCCGGCCCGTTCTGGCATGGACGCGGGATACCCTCGCACCATGGCACCATCGGTCAGCGCCGCCGAGACCAGCGCAGGGCTGGTCACCCCCCGGGAAACGTGTGACGACTGTGGGTTCGACTCGATGCGTTGGTCTCGCCAGGATGCCATCCGCACCGTCGAAAAGGCCGAGTGGCTGACGGCCTTGGCCGTGGAGCGGTTGCCGGATGGTGTCTGGCTCACCCGGCCCGATCGGTCGATGCCGGCGATCGGCGAACACGTGGACCATCTGGCCTCGGTGATGGCGACCTGGTTGATGCGTGCCGAGCTCTTGGTCGATGCGCCCGGAATCGATGTCGCCGAGTCTCCCGAGCAGCCGATCATCGGCGATGGTGCCAACCTCGATCGTGCGAACTCGCTGGAGGCGTTGCGGGTCATGGCCAGCCGTCACGGTGCGTACCTGCGGTCGGTCGATGAAGCGACCTGGGCCAACGCGATCACCGTCGGTGGCGAGTCGTTCTCGCTGGACTGGGGCGTGCGCCACAGCGCTCACGAGGTGATGCACCACCTGTGGGCCATCGCTGGTGTGCGCCAGCGGCTGGGCGACGTGTTGACGCTTGGGGGAGGCACGGTGGCATCGCTGCATGCAAGCGGTGGTGGTGTGCCCAAACCTGAGATTCCGTCGGCCGAGATCGATGTCGGCGGGGTTGTCGGCGATGCCCAGGCGGCCCGCCAGTATCACGGGCGGCCGTGGCAGGCGTTGTGTCTGTGGTCCACCGAAGTGGTCGAGGCGTGGGCCGCGGAGGGGCATCCGATCTTCCCCGGTGCCGCTGGGGAAAACCTCAGCCTGAGCGGTCTCGACTGGTCACAGATTCGGGCCGGTCTCATCGTGCAGGTTGGCGACGTGACCGCGCGCATCTCGGCACCGGCGGTTCCGTGCACCAAGAACAGCCGCTGGTTTTCCGATCGGGATCACCGACGCCTGGGCCACGACGTCAGCCCGGGTCGCGCTCGCTGGTACGCCAGCGTCCTCACCCCCGGGCGGGTGGAGCCGGGCGATCCGGTGAGCGTCCATTCCGGCGGCTGACTCGCCCGTCGATGGTGGGCAAAGTGAATGCTGTCTCGACGCCACGTTCAGGCCGCCGTGGAAGCAGCGCATAAAGGCGGTTTGCTCCCAGGTCGTCTCCGCCAAGGGAAGCGCGCCATCCTCATCACCGTCAGCCCACAGGCACTGGACCTGAGCATCGAGAAGCCAGTCGGTTCCGAACAGCGTGCTGCCGGACGCCAGGATCGCCCTTCCGTGTTCCACCTCGGACCGGGCACCCTCGAGGCCGCCTCGTCGCAGCGCCAGCCGTGAGCGCAGCGCCAGCCGTGAGCGCAGCGCCAGGAAGTAAGGCCTGAAGTTCATGCTGTCGGCGTCGTCGATGTCGGCCAGGCCGGCCTCGATGTCGGCGTCCGCCTCGTCGTGGGCACCGCGGTAGACGTGCAGCGACGCTGGGATCGCCAGGCCCAGCCTGCTGATGTGGTCGCCTATCTCGCTGGGCGCGACGAACGCTCGTGGCCCGATGCTGAGCGGTTCGATCCGGACCGGTTCGAGGGCCCGACCGATCACCAGCGCGGGCTCGCCCGCCAGGCGTGGGTTCCCTTCGGCCGGGGACCGCACATGTGGTTCGGCTTTGCGTTGGCTCAGATGGAGCTGTCTATCGTGCTGTCGCGGCTGGTTCAGGCGCTGGACATCACGATCGTCGCTCGGACCATGCCCCGACCGGTCGGCACCTGGTCAATCGCCCGTCCGGCGGCGTCGTCGTGCGGGGACGATGTCAGATTTGGCGCCGTCGACGGTCGATCCAACCGATGGCTCAACCGCTGCGGCACTGGTCGTCAGCCGGCGGAACCGAGGGTCGCTGGTGGCGTTTCAGGTGCGGGGTATCGACCGAGCGGTCGCGGGGACGAGGTACCGGCGCGCACGTCCATGCCGGACCTTGTGTCGCCGGCGACGGAGCGGCCGCAGGACCGCACTACAACTCCACGGGTGGTGCGGTCGTTGGACCGTCCACTGAGGTCTGGCTGGACTTCACAGTCCGGCCCGACGGGACCGCGTTGGCAGTCGCGCTGGTTCCCTTCGTCGTCCCGCCCGGTGCGCGCTCGATCGTGATCCATGCGATGGCGAGGATGCCAAACGGGATGGCCGGGGCTCGCCTGGCCTGTCTGCCGCTCCAGCTCTGAACATTGCGTCGGATGCGCGCCGAGGTGGGCGGCGTGCGGGCTTCAGATGCGAGAGAGGGCAGCACTGGGTCGATGAGAGTGGTCAGGCGCTGATCCAGGGTCCGCCGCCGCCGAGCCGGTCGATCTCGACACGCACGATCACCGAGGTACCAGGCGGTGGCCCTCGTCGATCATCCCACGATCCCAGCGGTCGCGGTCCTGGTCGCCCAGACGGACCGGCAATCCGTCGACGTCGGTGCGGGCAGGCCGACGTGACTCGGTGAGCAGGAGGAATGCCAGCAGGCCGACGACCTCAGGTTCGTCCGGCATCAGCTCGGTGAGCAGCCGGGCCAGCCGGATCGCTTCGGCGGCCAGCTCGGTTCGGACCAAACTGGGGCCGGAGGTGGCGGTGTGCCCTTCGTTGTAGATGAGGTAGATCGTGGCCATCACGGCGCCGAGGCGGTCGGGGAGTTCGTGGTCGGCCGGTATCCGGTAGGCGATGTGGTTGTGGCGGATCTTGCGCTTGGCCCGCACCAGGCGCTGGGCCATGGTGGCCGCGGGCACCAGAAAGGCCCGGGCGATCTCGTCGGTCTGCAACCCCCCGAGCAACCGCAGGGTGAGCGCTACTTGCGTGTCGGGCGCCAGGGCCGGGTGACAGCACAGGAAGATCAGCCGCAACTGATCGTCCGCGACCACGTCGGTGTCGCCCAGCTCGTCGATCACCGGTGGATCCGGCTGGTCGGTCGCGATCGTCGCCAGGTGGTGGGCGGCCCGGTGGTGCTGAGGTCGCTTGGCCTCGCGACGGACGTGGTCGATGCCCCGGTTGCGCGCCGTCGTGGTGATCCATGCGCCCGGGTTGGGCGGGATGCCGCTGTCCGGCCAGCGCTGCGCAGCGATGGCGAAAGCCTCGCCCACGGCGTCCTCGGCGAGGTCGATGTCGCCGAGCACCCGCACCATCGTGGCCGTGCACCGGCCCACCTCCGCCCGGTAGATCGCGTCGAACGCGCCGCTGTCGAACGGCTTCGAACCCAACGGCCGAGTATCGCGGGGTCGACCGTTGGGCGGTTGGGCATCGGACGGGCGGAGGTGGGTCACGACTGGAGCGGTGGGCGCTGTCGGTCTATTCGCCCTGCAGCGGGCGAACCTCGACGGGGTTCATGCACGCCTCGGAGCCCTTGCGTGCCCACTCGAGGGCGGCGTCCAGGTCGGCGACATCGATGATCCAGAATCCACCGATCTGCTCCTTGGCCTCGGCGAGGGGACCATCGGTGACCGACATGCCCGCCTCGGTCGCCCTCACCACGCTGGCGGACGAGGCCGGCTGCAGCCCGCCGGCGAACACCCACGATCCGCTGGCCTGCAGCGACTCGTTGAACCGGTCGACCTGGGCGAAGGCCCTCTGCATCGTCTCGTCGTCCGGGTAGACCTCGTCCTCAGCGTGCCACACCGAAAGCAGGTACTGCGCCATGTTGTCGTCTCCATCGTTTTGGTGTCCGGCACTCTGCCAGACACCAGTACAACGAACGAACCGGCAGCGATCGACAGGATCGACGAGATTTCTTTGAGGAGCAGGTGGATTCGAGGGTTGGTTGTCCCTGTGTCGCCTCATACTGGGGTACATGGGTTCGATGGTGTTGGCACACGATGCGGTTGCTGCGATCGACGGGATCAATGTCGGTCTCGATCGGTTGTTTGCGGCCGGGGTGGTGCCGATCGACGGCAAGGACGCCATCGTGTGGTTGCGTGAGCTCGAGGTGTTGCGCCGTCGGGTCGACGCTGCGGCCACCGGCCTGGTGGGTGCGATCGACCGTGACGGCCTGTACGTCGACGATGGGCACGCCTCGGCCACGGTGATGGCCAAACACCACGCCAAGCTGTCCGGTGGCGAGGCGGCAGCCCGTGAGAAGACTGCGCGGGCATGTCGTGACCTGCCGAAGTTGGCCGATGCTTGGGCCCATGGTGAGATCGGCACCGACCAGATGCACCTGCTGGGGCGGGTCCACGCCAACGAGCGTGTTGCGCCGGCCATGGAGGCCCGCCAGGATGAGTTCCTGGCTGACGCCGAAACGATGTCGGCGAAGCAGTTCGAGTCGAAAACCCGCCAGTGGGAGCGGTTGATCGACGAGGACGGCCCCGAACCGGCCAACGAACGCAACCACACAAACCGTGACGCCAAACTGGTCCCCAACCCGTGGGACGGCTCGTGGGACCTCACCGGGTTTTACGCGTCGCTGCAGGGCGCCGAGATGCGCGAGATCCTCGACCACTACGTCGATGCCGAGTTTCAAACCGACTGGAACCAGGCCAAGGCCATTCTCGGCGACGCCGTCACCAACGCCGACCTGGAGCGGACCGCACCCCAACGGCGCGCCGACGCGCTCCACCGGCTGTTCCAAGACGCAGCCGGCTCACCGGCCGGGGCCGTCCCTCCGGGGTTCGTCCACAACATTCACTGGTCGGCCGCGGCCTATCAAGAGATGCTCAGGGCGCTCGACGCCGACCGGGCCCCGAGGTTCGATCCGGACACGTTCATGTGTCGCACCGGTGACGGTCACGGCGTTGACCCGACCGAAGCGGCCACCAACAGCCTCGACGGTCTCGCCGCCCAGATCCGCCGCATGATCGTCGATGCCGCCGGTGTGGTCATCGACCTCGGCCGGGCCCGACGGTTCACCGGTTCGGCCCGCACAGCCGCCACCGCCGGGCACACCTGTTGTGTGTGGCCGGGCTGCACCGTCCCGGCCAGCGCCTGTGAGGTCGACCACCTCACCGAATACGGCCGTGGTGGCCCGACCAGTCCTTCCAACGCAGCCCCGCTGTGCGGCAAACACAACCGCTGGAAACAGAAGGGCTTCCAAATCCACCGAGACCCCACCGGCAACTGGCACACGATCCGGCCCGACGGATCACAGCTGGAATGACCGGGCTTCTCGGCGGCGCTGGCGACTAGATCGTGTCGTTGTACAGAGGCGGGCCGCCACCGTTGAGGTCGATGACCTTCAGACGATTGTTGCGCTTGACGTAGATCGACTTGTACACCTTCCGCCCGTCGGCGTCGGCGTACAGGATCACCCGCGTGTTCGGGTTATCGGTCTCGATCTCCGGGGTCAGGGAGTCGAGGTTGCCGATCGTGCTTTGGAGCACGGCGTACTCCTCGAAGCCGGCCAGTTCCGAGGCGGCGGGGGCGTCGGTCGGCGGGCTGGGGGTGGCCGTGGTCGGGCTGCTGGGCACGGTGGTGCTCGGCTCGCTCGTCTCGGGTGGCTCCGAAGTCGGGGCTGCGACGGTGGTCGTCGTGGCCTCGGCGGTCGTCGCGCTCACGGAGTCGCCCGTGCTGTCGGCCTCGTCGGAGCCGCCGCACGCGGCCAATCCGATCGACGCAACCAACGTGATCGAGAGTAAGTAGGGACGCAGTGGCTTCACGGATGGCTCCTCAGGGGAAAGGTGTGGGGAGGGCCGAAAGAGCCAGAGGGTCGAGGAGCGGTACCCACGCCTCGCCGGGACAAACGAAACCCCAGGTCTCCCGGAAGTCCGGTGTGACCTGGGGTCTCGGTTTTGTACGCCCCCCGGGACTCGAACCCGGAACCTACGGATTAAGAGTCCGACGCTCTAACCAATTGAGCTAGAGGCGCAAGACCGACCACTGTACAGCCCGAGCGCCACGCGCCACCAACGAAACTGTCGTGGCGAATGGCTCGTCGTCCACCGGCAGGCCGGGCGCGAAACGACCGCCCGACCCACAGGGCCGGGCGGTCGTCGGTGGGGTGAGCGAGGGGACTCGAACCCCCGGCCTCCAGGATCACAACCTGGCGCTCTAACCAGCTGAGCTACGCCCACCAAGTGGACCCAATGCTAGGCCCTGGGCCCGTCGGTGTGGAAGTTGGTTGCGCCAGTAGCGGGTCAGCCGGTGAACCTGGCGGCCAACGGGTCGGCCACATTGGCCGTCGACGGTCGACCGTTGTCTGGGGCTGGGTCGCTGTCTGTGGACGGGGCTGGCTCGATCTCCGGCGCTGGCGGTGCGCACGATTGCGGGACCTCCTCGGGCGTGAGGCACAGGGTGTGAGTCGAGCCGTCCTTGGGGACATCGACCGAGATGAGGTCCAGTCCGGGCGCCAGCCGCTCGACGGCGGGCTCCACCGTCGTCTCGTCGACATCCAGACGCCAGCCGTCGGGGTAGCGCTTGGCCGCCGGCACAACGATCTCGGTGGGGCCCGTCGCATCGTTGTCGGCGAAGGTGACCCGAAGGGTGCGCGTCGCCGGGTCGAAGTGGTGATCGTCGGGTGCGCCGGCGATCGCCCGGGCAAAGGGCTGGACGATCTGGTCGATCTGCTCGCGATCCTCACCCTCGGGCCCGAAGGTGCAGTATCCTTCACCGAAACAGCCGTTGAACTGGGCCCACCCGGAAGTGGTCGCCTCCATCGTCTCGAGCACCTCGGCGATGTAGCGGTCGATGCCGGGGTAGGGGGTGGGGACACCCCACTCACCCACCATCATCGGCACCGGATACGTGTCCGTATAGGTGGCGATTGCCGTCGCCCAACCTTCGAAGAAGTCTGGGTTGAAGCCGCTGGGGTCGCCGGAACCGTTGTAGATCTCGAACTCGATGTCGGTGTTGTACAAGTGAGGGAAAAACACCACCCGCTCGTCGTCGACCCGACCGAGCGACGTGGAGATGCCGAGTGAGGCCAGATTGGGGGCCTCGATGAACATCCAAGACCGAGCATCGACCGTGCGGATCGCGTCGGTGAGGCGTTGGTACATGGCGGTCAGTTGCACCGACTCGACCCGCTTGGCGGCCGTGAGCAGGTCCTCGCCTTCACGGATCTTCCCGAACGGTTCGTTCAGTAGGTCGTAACCGATCACGTTGGGGTGATCCGCGTACTCGGCGGCGACATGGGTCCATGCGTTGGCCTGGGCGGCACGGATTTCGGGATCCTCGTACAGGTTCTCCCAGGCCGCCTGCACGCCCGGCTGGAGGTAGTCGGTGAGGAAGCTGCCCGTGGGCTCGAAGGGCAGGCCGTCATCCTTGGTGGCCCACGGTGGGATGCCATGGCCGCCGAAGGCCGACCCGAATGTGTCCTGGTGGAAGCTGACGACCACCCAGATGCCGCGCTGCTCGGCCGCAGTGATCACGGCGTCGATGTCGTCGAGGTAGGCCTGATCGAAGTCGCCTTGCTGCGGCTCCAACTGTTCCCAGAAGAGCGACAGCCGCAGCAGGTTGAAGCCGCGAGCTGCGATGGCGTCCAGCACCTCATCGCGAGCGCCGTCTGCGGGATTGCCCGTCTTGATGTTGACACCCCGCAACTGCAGCGCCCGACCCTGGCTGTCGGCGATGTACTCGGATCCGTTGTTGCCGGTCACCTGGTCCCACGCATCCCAGGCGGGTTCGTCCTGGGCGCCGGCGGTGCCGATCGGGGCCAGCGCAAGCAGCGCAGCACACACTGTCGCCATCAGGCTCAGCCTGAGGTAGCGCTTCGTCGCGATCGTCGTCGACAGGGGCCCGCTCGCTTGAGACATGGTCGTGAGTTGCGCTTTCGCTCCGGAGTTCTCGCCGCCATCGGTGGCGACTTGAACGCTTTCTGTGTACGAATCGGCGCTGAGCATACTGGACTCGGCGCAAACGCCCACTGGGCGACGGACGCACCACCAGCGACGCAACGTTGCCGGATCGCCGATGGTCCGACGGGACCGGCATCGTGCCCACGTGGGGCTCGACCTCGGGTCAGCCCATAAAGTGCGTGGGTACCGGCGGCGCTGGGCCTATGCCCGTCGCCGATCCCGTGCTGGCCCCTGTAGCTCAATTGGATAGAGCATCGGACTTCTAATCCGACGGTTGCAGGTTCGAGTCCTGCCGGGGGCACTTCCAGAACCCGTGTGGGCAAAGGGATCTTGACGCACAAGGGGACTGGACCCACCAGGCCGTCGGAGTGTCAGCCCTGATTGGCCGGAGTTCCTCGCGCTCCCAGGGCCGTCGCAATTCCCGCGGTCCACCGTTCGATGTCCATCCAATCGCGGTGATCGCCATACGTCCCGCCACAGAGCCGAAGAAAGAGGTTGCCTGCCGCCGACCAGTGCGTCCGTTCAATCGCTCCGGCGAAGTATCGATGGTCACGGAGATCGATTGGGCGTTGGACCTCGGAGACGGTCGGTGGGACTTTCCGGCGTCGTCGCGCTATCCGGGCCAACCGTTCGCTGAGGAAGCTGGTCGTCTCCCCGATGGAACAAACGCTGAAGAGCCAGACAGGGCTCGCTAAGGCCTCAGCGTGCGCCCGCATGAATTCATCGCCGCTCGGAAGCCACTTCTGGTTGTGGATCGCGCTGCCGATGATCACCGCCTCGTAGGCGTTCACAGAATCGATCTCGTCCACTGGGTGCACGTCGACCTCGAAGCCCGCTGCTCTGAGGTGCTCACCCACCCTCGATGCAATGCCCTTCGTCGATCCGTAGGCGCTGGCGTAACCAACGAGCACCGTCATCATCAACCCCCGGACGAGTCAGACTCTTGCCAGTCTAGGCTGGAACCTGCCGCCGGGCAGGGCCGAGGGTCGCCGGGATTGAAGGCGCTCCTGCGAGGATCAGTGCGCTTTCCATCGGCCTTATCCGCTTCAAAGACCGGCCAGTTGCGACCCCGACCGTTGGTTGCACGGTGACCCGAAGGTGGCGAAGCGGGACACGTGGACCGTTCTACGGGTCATCCGCCTGATCCGTGCCGGGGGAGGGGACCTTGGCCCTCAGCCCGACGATCCGGTCGGCCCCACGCCGTACCCAGCCGACGATGGCCGAGGCCTCCGCCGGCGTGAGAAAGGCCAGATACGCAATGGTGACCGTGGCGGGAAACAGGCCGAGCCGCAACACGTAGCCCAGCGCCGCATGGAACCCCACGCCGAGCACGATGCCCCAGCGGCGGGTTCGTCGGTTGATCAACAGGATCGGGATGGCCACCTCGGTGGCGAGGGTGCCCCAGGTCATCAGGTTGTGGGCCGCCGACGAGGTCAGCATGAACTCTGGCACCCAGAAACGCCGCATCGACTGCAGGTTGAGCGCACGGACGGTCGCCGTTCCGCCGAGCCAGGTGCTGCCCTCCATCTTGTCCATGACGGTGACGATGTACATGGCGATGATCTGGATGCGGATGACCACGAGGCCCCATGGGGGGCCCGTCGGCGGCTCGCTCAGCCCGAGTCGACCCACCGCCGTGTTGAGCCCATCGGCAGGGGCGATCACGGCGTACAGGGCGATGAACAACAACAACAGGCGGAGGACGTCGTCGCCGCCGTTGAGCATCAGCGGCGCCGAGGCCATCAGGCTGGTCACCGCCACAAAAGCCACCGGTGCCGCCAGCCTGACAGCCACCCCGAGCGCCAACGCCAGGCCTCCGAGCACGGCCAGGCCCAGCACCACACCCACCGCTATGTCCCCGGTCCACCATCTGAAGACCGAGAACTGGCCGGCGCGGGGTCCCTGGGACGGCACGATCGAGGACGAGCCGTACAGGTCGGCGAGGTCGGGCAGCAACGTCAGCCCCCAGAACATGACCAAGGCGCCGACGCCGCTGCGCAGCAGCACCCAGTTGTCGAGCCGTTGGGTGCGAAGGAGCGGGTCGGTGACCGTACGGGCCAACCGCCGAGCGGGGTTGACGCGCCGGGCCTTCTGGGCCGTTCCGCCATCTCCCGGAGGATCGGTTGCCGCTGGCTCGATCGTCGGCGGGTCGGTTGTCGCCGGGTTGGTTGATGCCGGGTCGGTTGCTCGGGGCTCGGGCGGACTGGGCGTTGGATCGGTTTGCGGTGACCCGATGATCTCGGTCATTGGTCGGTCTTCTCGACCCGCCCGTCGGGGGAGGCGTCGGCGGGCTTTTCCTTGACCGCACCGGGAGCCTCCGGGTCGAGCACGACGTACTCGTTGGTCGGGATGTCCAAGCGGGCGAACGTAAATGCTCGTTCGGTGCCGGCGTCGTCCGGGTTGTCGGCCTCCCGGTCGATCCAGCGGCGGCGGAGCTCGATCTTCTGAGGATCGCGCCCCGATGCTTTCAACTGCGCCAGCGACCACTGGAGCACCTCCGGCCACCGTGTGGCCGCCGACGTTGGGGTCACCCGCTCCCGGACCTTGCGCCAGCGCTCCGACCGGGCGGTCGGCAGCCAGGCGGGCCCGCTCGGCAACGATTCGACGGTGACCTTCCCGTCGGCATCGGTGATGACGAAGTCGAGCTGCACATCGGTGGTTGGCGGGTCGGGCGCAAACAAGGCCCAGTTTTGGTTGAGGCTGACGGCGTCACCGGTGCTGTACACCCACTTCGGAATGTGCCGGGTGATCGGTGCGTCCGGCAAGGCGTAGATGACGATGAAAACGCCGGTGACGGCCACGACGGCAACGCCGAGCACCGACCGGAAGGCGTGCGCTGCCTTCCTGGCTCCTCTTCCCGCCTCGGGAGACGCCTCGCCCTCGGTGTCGGCGGTGCTGGCATCGCTGCAAACCGAGTCGGGCATCGCGCCACGCTACCGATTCCGCCGGGTTGGCGTGCCGAGGACCGGACGGGTCCGAGCGGTTACAGCCCGAGCGAACGCCCGATGATCTCCTTCATGATCTCGGTGGTACCGCCATAGATCGTGGTGACGCGGGCATCGGCGTAGGCCCGACCGATCGGGTACTCGGTCATGTAGCCGTACCCACCGTGGATTTGAATGGCATCGTAACAAACCCGCTCCGCCATGGAGCTGAACGCCTCGATCGACCACCCTGCCCTGCAACTCGGTACACCACCACTTGGCCATCGCGGCCTCTTCGACGGTCAGGCTGCCGGCGTTGAGTGCGACGATCGCCCGGTCGATGAACGCCTGGGCGACCTCAACCTCGGTGTGGCACTCGGCCAGCGTAAATCGGCTGTTCTGAAACGAGCCGATGTTCTGACCGAAGGCCTGACGTTCGCGGACGTAGTCGAGCGTCCAGCCGAGCGCTGCGCGAGCGGTTGCCACCCCGGTGACGGCGATGCTGAGGCGTTCCTGGGCCAGGTTGGACACCAGGTAGCTGAAGCCGGCCCCCTCCTCGCCCAGCAGGTTGTCGACCGGCACGGCGACGTCGTTGAAGAACAGCTCGGCGGTGTCCTGGCTGTGCATCCCGACCTTGTCCAGGTTGCGGCCGCGTTCGAAGCCCTCCATCCCCGCCTCGACCACCATGAGCGAGATCCCCCGGTGGCGCTGGGTCGGGTCGGTCTTGGCGGCGACGATCACCAGGTCGGCGTTGATGCCGTTGGTGATGAAGGTCTTGGAGCCGGAGAGCCGGTAATGGTCGCCGTCCCGGATGGCGGTGGTCGACATCGATGCCAGGTCGGAGCCGATGCCCGGCTCGGTCATCGCCACCGCTGTGATCAGCTCGCCCGAGGCGATCCCGGGCAGCCAACGCCGTCGTTGGGCCTCGCCGCAGTACGCAAGGAAATACGGCGTCGTGATGTCGTTGTGCAGGGTGAGGCCCAGGCCGGCCCCACCGATGCCCGCCGCCGCCAACTCCTCGGCGAGCACCACGTTGAAGCGGAAGTCGTCGCTGCCACCACCGCCGTACTCCTCGGGTACGGCCATGCCGACGAAACCGTGGGATCCGGCGTCGCTGAAGAGGCTGCGGGGCGCCAGGCCGTCCCGCTCCCAGTTGAGGTAGTGCGGGGTGACCTCGGCCGAGATCCAGTCGGCCACGCTGGCCCGAAACAGTTCGTGCTCGTCATCGAACAGGTCGCGATCCATGGCGCTCCTCGGGGGTCGGTACCGGCGGTGAGCGATTGCTCATCGGGGGTGGAACCGGTGGTGCGGAATCTAATGTGTCGTCATGGAACTGCCCCCCGGCTTCACCGCCCACGTCGGAAACATCGGTATTCGCGACGACACCACCGACTTTGCGGTGATTGCCTGCTCGGGGGTTGCCACCGCTGCGGCGCGTTTCACCCGCAGCCGCTTCGCCGGGCCGTCGGTGGAGGTCTCTCGTCGGGCGCTGGCCGATGAGCGGCTGCGGGCGGTGGTCGTCGTGTCGAAGAACGCCAACGTGGCCACCGGCGCTGCGGGTTTGGCCGATGCCGAGGAACTCGCGCAGCGGGTCGGGGACCTGGTCGAGGGGGAGCCCACCGACGTGCTGGTCACGTCGACCGGGGTGATCGGGCGGCCCTATCCCATGGACCGGGTGCGCCGTTACCTCGACGACCTCACCAGCCACGCCGGTCGGGCCGAGCGCTTTCCGGTCACCGACGCCGGCGCCGTCGCCGAGGCGATGATGACGACCGACACCGTTCCCAAGATGGCCGAGGCGCAGGTGGGCGACTGCCGGATCGTGGGCGTGGCCAAGGGTGTCGGCATGATCGAGCCGGACATGGCGACGATGTTGGCCTTCGTGTTCACCGACGCCGAGCTGCCCGCCGCCGAACTGGACCGCATGTTCGGCCGGGTGGTCGACCGCACGTTCAACTCGCTCTCGGTCGATACCGACACCTCGACATCCGACACGGCGGCGGTGCTCGCCTCCGGGCTTGGTGGCCCGGTCAATCCGGCGTCGTTCGAGGTCGGCCTGGAAGCGGTCTGTCTGGACCTGACCCGTCAGCTGGCCAGCGACGGGGAAGGGGCGCAAACGCTGATCGTCGTGCGGGTCGAGGGCGCCCGCGACGACGATCAGGCCCGGCGGGCGGCCAAGGCGGTGGTCAACTCGCCGTTGGTGAAGACCGCCGTGCACGGCGCCGACCCCAACTGGGGCCGGGTCGTGATGGCGATCGGCAAGCTGTCCGACGACAACGACATCGACCAGCGTGCGGTGTCGGTGCGCTTCGGCGAGGCCGAGGTGTACCCGAAGCCCCCGGACGACGTGGACCTGACCGCGCTGTCTGACTACATGGCCGGCGACGAGGTGCTGATCACCGTCGACCTGGCCATCGCCGACGGCGCCTGGGTGGTCTACGGCTGCGACCTGACCGACGGCTATGTCCGCATCAACGCCGACTACACGACTTGAGGGTCGTGCCGTCGACGCGGAGAGAGCGGGTGACGAGAATCGAACTCGCATAACCAGTTTGGAAGACTGGGACTCTAGCCATTGAGCTACACCCGCAAGGCCCACGATCCTAGCCCAGCTGGCGGACGCCCAGGTAAGCGTGGGAGACGCGTCGACGGCCCTTCCCCCCACCTCTGGGGGACCAAACATCGCACGCTCACATGTGTTGGTCGGGACGGGGAGATTTGAACTCCCGACCCCCTGCTCCCAAAGCAGGTGCGCTACCAGGCTGCGCCACGTCCCGTCGACAGGGCCGACCTTGGACACACTATCGGAGCGGCCCGAGGCGCCCCGGCAGCGGATCGCCCGGTCGGGCAGACTGGAATCGTGAGTGACTTCCTGGCCATGTTTGGCGTGCTGCTCGTAGCGGCCGCCCCGCTGGCGCTGTCGGTGTTCGCCCTCTTGGACGCGGCTCGACGACCGGCGTGGGCCTGGTCGCTGGCCGAACGCCCACAGGCGATGTGGATGGCGATGATCCTCCTCGGGACCTTCCTGTCGGTGCTCGGGGTCGGGCTCTCGCTGTGGTACCTGCTGAAGGTTCGGCCGGTGATCTCGGCGGTGGAGAATGGCGTGATCCCGCCGTCCCGTTCGGAGTCCCGGCCAATTGACCCCTAGGATGCCCGACCAATGAAGTCTGTCGTAGAGCCTCTCGAAGGCAACAAGGTCAAGGTCCGCATCGAACTCGAGGACGCGGAGTTCGATTCCGCACTCGATGAAGCCTGGGTAAAGATCGCCAAAGAGGCGCGCTTGCCCGGCTTCCGTCAAGGCAAGGTGCCCAAACAGGTGGTGAAGAGCCGCGTCGACGCCGGCTATGCCCGGGGCGAAGCGATCCAGGTGGCCGTTCCGCGCGCCTATGACGAGGCGATCCGCGAGCTCGAGGTCGATGCGATCGATCAGCCCGACATCGAGCTGGACGAGGGCGCCGAAGAGGGTCCTGTCGTCTTCACCGCCATCGTCGAGGTTCGGCCCGAACTCACCATCGAGGGCTATGGAAGCCTCGAGGTGAGCATCGTCAACCCGCATGCGGGTGACGATGAGGTCGCGGACCAGATCGACAAGCTCCGCACCCAGTTCGGCGAGCTGGTCGATGCTGAGCGTCCGGTGGAGGACGACGACTACGTCACCCTCAACCTGGTGGGTAGTCGGGACGGCGAGGAAATCGCCGGCATGACCGCCGAGAACTACCTGTACCAGGTGGGTTCGGGCGGTGTGGTCCCCGAGCTGGACACCAACCTCATCGGGTTGGAGAACGGCGAGACGACCACGTTCGAGGCGGCTGATCCGGCCGCACCGGTCGAGTCTGACGACGACGCCGATTCGGACGAGCCGGATGCAGCCGAGCCGCCGACGATCACCTTCGAGGTGGAGGTGCTCGGCGTCCAGGAGCGTCAGTTGCCCGATCTGACCGATGAGTGGGTGGCCGATGCCACCGAGTTCGAGACCGTGGCCGAGCTGCGCGACGACTTTGTCGAGAAGTTGAGCGCTCAGCAGCGGGAGCGGGCCCAGAACGAGGTCCGCAACGAGCTGGCGACCGCACTGGTCGACCTGGTGACCGAGGACGTCCCCGAGGCGTTGGTCCAGTCCGGTGCTCAGGAGCAGCTGGAATCGATGGCCCGCACCTTGTCCCAGTCGGGCATCGAGCTCGGCCAGTACCTGCAGATGACCGGGCAGGAGCCCGATGCCTTCCGCGCTCAGCTCACCCAGGAGGGCGAGCGACAGGCGAAGGTCGATCTTGCTTTGCGTGCGGTCGCAGCCGATCAGGGCCTGAAGCCGACCGATGACGAGCTCGACGAGGAGCTGGCCCACTTGGCCTTCCACGCCGAGGTGGACATCGAGGTCGCCCGCACCAACCTGGCCTCCAACGGCCAGATGCCGGCGCTCCGTGCGGACCTGGCCAAGCGCAAGGCGATGGACTGGTTGATCGACACCGCCACGATCACCGATCCATCCGGCGCGCCGGTCGATCCGGAACTGCTCAAGCTGGATCCCCACGATCACGGTGACGACCACGGCGATCACGCGGGTGACGAGGCAGCGACGGGGGACGCGCCCGACACTGGTCAGCCGGTCGACGCCGACAGCGCCGACGGCGACACCGATTCGAGCGACCCCGAAGCTGAGGCCTAGATGACCCTGCACCTGCCCCCGACCGCCAGCGTGAACCAGCCCGCCGACGGCCTGGCCTCGCTGAGCGCCACCAACTACATGGTGCCCAACGTGATCGAGCAGACCTCGCGGGGGGAGCGCTACAGCGACCTGTACTCGCGGCTGCTGCGGGAGAACATCATCTTCCTGTCGACACCGATCGACGACACGGTCGCCAACCTGGTGTGCGCCCAGCTGTTGTTCCTCGAGGGTGAAGATCCCGATAAGGACATCAACCTGTACATCAACTCGCCGGGCGGCGACATCAATGCCCTGTTCGCGATCTACGACACGATGCAGTACATCCGGCCGGAGATCAACACGATCTGCCTCGGTCAGGCGGCCTCGGCGGCCGCCGTGCTGCTGGCGGCCGGCACCAAGGGCAAGCGCCTGGCGTTGCCCCACGCCCGGGTGCTGATCCACCAGCCCCACGGGCAGTCGGGTTATGCCCAGGCCTCCGACATCGAGATTGCCGCCAGGGAGATCATGCGCCTGAAGCAGGCGCTCGAGGAGGTGCTGGCCGAGCACACCGGCCAGGACCTGGCCAGGATCGCCGCCGATACCGAGCGCGACTTCATCATGACCGCCCAGGAAGCGAAGGACTACGGCGTGATCGACGAGGTCATCGACATCCGCAGCGGCGAGCGCACCGACGGGCCGATCGCCCCACCGAAGTAGTCGGCCGGACGACCGCGGCGGTGGCGGCGCGCATTCCGTTCGGCCGCCGTCGGCCATCCGGGACTCCGTGGCCGGGGCGGTGCCCTAGGATGTTGACCAGAAGAGCGGGGGACCCGCTGGTCGGGCCGCTATGCGACGCGTCGCGGCACCAGGTCGTGGCCGAAGTGGGCGGCGAGTGTCACCGGCAACGGTCCCCGAAGCACGATGGCCGGCCGCCTACGCTGGCCAGCCCAGCCGACCGATCAGGGAGAGGCCAGCAACGTGGCTAAGTTCGACGGAGGAAGCGAACTCCTCAAGTGCTCATTCTGCGGCAAGTCCCAGAAGCAGGTGAAAAAGTTGATCGCCGGGCCCGGCGTCTACATCTGTGACGAGTGCATCGAGCTGTGCAACGAGATCATCGAGGAGGAACTGGCCGAGGGTTCCGAGTTCACGCTGGAGCACCTGCCCAAGCCCAAGGAGATCTCGGCGTTCCTCGACGAGTACATCATCGGTCAGGAGCAGGCCAAGAAGGTCTTCAGCGTCGCGGTCTACAACCATTACAAGCGGGTGAAGCACGCCCAGAAGACCGGACGCGACGACGTCGAGCTGTCGAAGAGCAACCTGTTGCTGCTCGGCCCGACCGGCTGCGGCAAGACGCTGATGGCCCAGACGTTGGCCCGCATGCTGAACGTGCCGTTCGCCGTCGCCGACGCCACCAGCCTGACCGAGGCCGGCTACGTGGGCGAGGATGTTGAAAACATCCTGTTGAAGCTGTTGCAGGCCGCCGACTTCGACGTGAAGAAGGCCGAGACCGGCATCATCTACATCGACGAGATCGACAAGGTGGCCCGCAAGGCCGAGAACCCGTCGATCACGCGCGACGTGTCCGGCGAAGGCGTCCAGCAGGCGTTGCTGAAGATCATCGAGGGCACGGTGGCCTCGGTGCCGCCCCAGGGCGGTCGCAAGCACCCCCACCAGGAGTTCATCCAGATCGACACGTCCAACGTGTTGTTCGTGTGCGCCGGAGCGTTCGCCGGCCTCGAGGGAATCATCGAAAACCGGGTGGGCAAGAAGTCGATGGGCTTCGGCGCCGAGGTGCGCACGCTGCACGAGCGCGATGAGGGTGCGTTGTTCCGCAACGTGATGCCCGAGGACCTGCTGAAGTTCGGGCTGATCCCCGAGTTCGTTGGCCGTCTGCCGGTGATCGGCGTGGTCGACGGCTTGGACCGTGAGGCCCTGACCTCGATCCTTACCGAGCCCAAGAACGCCCTGGTCGCCCAGTTTCAGCGCATGTTCGAGCTCGACGACGTCGAGCTGGAGTTCAGCCCCGAGGCCCTCGACGCGATTGCGGATCTGGCCCTGGCTCGCGGCACCGGTGCCCGCGGCCTGCGGGCGCTGATGGAGGAAGTGCTCCTCGGCGTGATGTACGACCTGCCCGGTCGCAGCGACGTCGGCAAGGTCGTGATCGACGATGCGGTCGTGCTCGACAAGGTGAACCCGACGCTCGTGTTGCGCAAGGAGATGGCGCGCACCACCCGACCCCGTCGGGCCGCCTCCTGAGCCGCTCGGGCCGACGCGTGCCCAAGGGCGGGCCGGCCGGCGTCGGCCTGGGCGACCCGTACCGTTGGCTCGACGGCCTGGTCGATCACGAGACCTCCTCGCCGGGCATCGCCGAGGGCAGGCTTCGACCCGGGGGGCCTCCGGTCGCAGGATCGGGCGGCGCCGACGACGCGCTCGATCCGATGCGTCGCCTGTGCGCGCTGCTCGGGGATCCCCAACGTGCGGCACCGGTGATCATGATCACCGGCACCAACGGCAAGGGCACGGTCGCCACGCTGCTGACCCGACTGTTGATGGCCTCGGGGCTGACCGTGGGCACGACCACCTCGCCGGACCTGGGCTCGGTGCTCGAGCGGGTGGCGATCGATGACGAGCCGGTCGAGGTCGAGACGCTTGGCGAGGCGCTGGCGGCCGTCTCCTTGGCCGCCCGCTCGATGGACGCGCCGCCCACCCGGTTCGAGGCGCTGATCGCTGCGGCCTATCGAACCTTCGCCGACGCGGCCGTCGAGGCCGTCGTTGTCGAAGTGGGCATGTTGGGTCGCGACGACGCCACCAACGTGGCCGACGCCGTCGTGGCGGTCGTGACCAACATCGGACGGGATCATCACCCCGGCGGTGCGGGCTGGGAGCAGGCGGTGGCCACCGCCAAGGCGGGCATCGTCCGCCCCGACGCCACCCTGGTGCTCGGGCCGATGAGCGACGACTTGGCTGCGGTGATCGAGGCCGAGGGTCCGGCGCGAACCGTCCGGGTGGGCGACGGCCTGAGCGTCGACAGCGACCTGGTGGCCATCGGAGGGCACCAGACGGAGTTGCGCACCGAGTGGGGAATCCACCCGGAGGTGTTCGTACCGGCCTTCGGGTCGTGGGTGGCCGGTGCAGCGTTGCTCGCCGTCGCCGCAGCCGAGGCCTTCTTCGACCGGGCGGTGGCCGACGAGGTGATCGACGAGGCGTTCGCCGGCGTCAAACTTCGGGGTCGGGCCGAGGTGATCTCCCATCAACCCCTCGTGATCCTCGACGCGGCCCACAACCCGGACGCAGCGCAGGCCCTCGGCGAAACGCTGAGCGATGAGTTTGACGTCATCGGGGCGAGGCTGGCCGTCGTGGGTTTGCTCGCCGGCCGGGATCCCCTCGCCTACGCCCAGGCCCTGCTCGGGGCCCGTCTCGACTCGGTGATCATCACGCAACCGCCCTCGCCGAGGGCGGCCGAACTTGCCCCGGTGGTCGAGGCGTTCACTTCGGCCGGCCTCTCGGTCGAGTCGGTGGCCGACCCGGAGACGGCGCTGGCCAGGGCGATGCGCCACACCGATGAGGAGGACCTGCTGGTCGTCGCCGGTTCGATGACGCTGTTGCCCCTGGCGCGCGACGTGATCGAGGCGATCCTCGAGGTGGCCGCCGACGCCGTCGAGCCTGAGTTCCACGAGCCGGACTGACGTCCTCGGTTGGGGACCGACCTCATCGGGTCAACTATCGTCGGGCGCCGTGAACCGCACCCTGATCATCTGTAAGCCCGATGCCGTCGAACGCAATCTCGTGGGGGAGATACTGCGTCGATTCGAAGCGAAGGGCCTGAGCCTCGTGGCCGCCGAGCTGCGCACCGTCGACGTCGCCACCTCGCGGCAGCACTACGCCGAGCACGTCGACAAGCCCTTCTACGGCGAGCTGGAGGAGTTCATCACGCGGGGGCCGAGCCTGCTCGGCGTGCTCGAGGGCACCGATGACACGTGGTCGATGGTTCGCTCGATGATGGGGGCCACCAACCCGGCTGAGGCTGCGCCCGGCACGATCCGCGGCGACCTGGCGACGTTGTTCACCGAGAACCTGATCCACGGTTCGGACTCGGCCGAGTCGGCCGAGCGGGAGATCGGGATCTTCTTTCCCGACCTGTAGCCAGGACCAGCGGGCGGGTCGGCGCTGACTGGCCGTCGGCAGGGATTCCTCGAAAAGACCTGCCCCCGCCCTAGACCTGCGGAACGTCAGGCCGTAACATTGAGTTTTGGTTACGAGATGTCGCTTGTGTCGTAACAAAAGCCATCAAAACACCCCGAAAAAAATGCACCCGCCGATCGTTCGCTGTCGTCGGTCTGGTCTAGTGTTGGTCCGTTGACCGGCTCTGACCGGCGCCGGCGAGGCAGAGGTATTCCCATGTCCATGCGCAACACCTTCTCGATGGGCCGAGATCTCGCGATCGACCTCGGCACGGCCAACACGTTGGTGTATGTCCGGGGTGAAGGCATCGTCCTGTCCGAACCCTCCGTGGTGGCGGTCAACACCATCGATGGTTCGCCGCTGGCGGTCGGCCACGAGGCCAAGAAGATGATCGGCCGCACCCCGAGCCACATCCAGGCAATCCGTCCGCTGAAGGACGGCGTGATCTCCGACTTCGAGATCTGCGAAAAGATGCTGCGCTACTTCATCCAGAAGGTGCATAAAGGTCGCTTCGCCAAGCCCCGCATGGTGATCTGCGTTCCCGGCGGGGTCACCGGGGTGGAGCAGCGGGCGGTCAAGGAGGCCGCCGAGCGCGCCGGGGCCCGCAAGCCGGTGTACATCATCGAGGAACCGGTCGCCGCCGCCATCGGTGCCGGCCTGCCCATTCACGAGCCCCGCGGCAACATGATCGTCGACATCGGCGGTGGCACCACCGAAGTGGCGGTCATCTCGTTGGGCGGCGTTGTCGCCAGCCAGTCGGTCCGCGTCGGGGGCGACGAACTCGACGATGCCATCATCCAGTACGTCAAGAAGGAATACAGCCTGGCCCTGGGCGAGCGTTCGGCCGAGGAGATCAAGATCAAGCTGGGCTCCGCCAACGCGATGGAAGAAGAGATCTACGCCGAGATTCGCGGCCGGGATCTGGTGTCCGGGCTGCCCAAGACCGTCGTCACCTCGACCAAGGAGGTGCGCGAAGCGATCGCCGAGCAGGTGTCGGCCATCGTCGACGCGGTGAAGGTCACATTGGACAAGACGCCGCCCGAGCTCTCCGCCGACATCATGGATCAAGGGATCGTGCTGTCCGGCGGTGGCGCCTACCTGCGCGGGCTCGATGTGAGGCTGGCCAACGAAACCGGCATGCCGGTCAACCTGGCGGCCTACCCGCTGGACGCGGTGGCCTTGGGATCGGGCCAGTCGCTGGAGGCGTTCGACGCCTACGGCACGGTCCTGATGACCGACCCCGAGTAGTACGGGAGTCGCCGTGGGATCCTTCGATCGTCGAACGCGCCTGCGCCTCACCATCTCGGTGGTCGTGCTGGCCTCGATCACGCTGATCACCCTCGACGGGCGCGATGTCGGGGTGATCGAGACGACCAAGTCGGCGATGGGCGATGGGCTCACCGGCGGCGACGGCGCGCTCGGCTCGCTGACCCGTCCCTTCCGCAACATGTGGCACGGGATCTCGGAGTACGACGAGCTCAAGGAGGAGAACGGCAGGCTGCGCGAGGAACTGGCCGCTCAGAAGAACCAGGGCCGGGACGAGGCGCTGGCGTCGCGCAAGCTGACCGAGCTGGCCGACCTGGTCGGGGTCACGTTCACCGCCGACTACGACACCGTCGTGGCCCGCCGGACGTCCGGGCCGAACAGCAACTGGGATTCCAACACCGCGTACCTCGACGTCGGCCGAGCGGACGGGGTGACCGAGGGCATGCCCGTCGTCAACGCCGACGGTCTGCTCGGCCAAGTGGAGAAGGCCTACGAGACCCGCTCACAGATCCGCCTGATCACCGAGGTGGACCTGCGCTTCAGCGTCCGCATCGGCGATCAAGGCCTGCCCGGCGTGGGCCACGGCGTTGGCACCTTTGACCGGCCGTGGGTGATCGACTCGGCGGTCGACCTCGGAGCGGACGTGTCGCTGGGCCAGCAGGTCGTCACCTCCGGTGTGGCCGACAGCCGCTTTCCCGCCGATCTGCCGGTGGGTACGGTCGGTCGAATCCAGGCCGACGACGCCCGCAAGCTGACCCGGCTGGACGTGAACCTGGCGGCGGACTTTGCCACCTTCGACTTCGTCCAGGTGATCAAGTGGACCCCGGACGGTCCTCGGCCCGACACCACGCCCGAGGCGGACAAGTCGGACGCAGGCGGCACCGGCGATGGAACCACCGGCGATGGAGAGTCGTCGACCCCGACCACCGAGGCCGGGCGTCCCAGCGCCGACCCCTTCGACCCGGGCGATAGCGACGTGGGGATCAACCCGGGGTCCTCGACGACCACGGCCGATCCGACCAAATCGGGTGCGAACTCGACGACCGGTGCCGGTGGGAACCCCGTTGGCCCCTAGCAACCGCTGCGGTCATCGATGAGCTGGATGGCGCGGGGGCGGTACGCCCTGGTGCTGGCGAGCGTGATCATCCTCCAGCTGGGGGTGTTTTCCGACCTGCGCCTGGGCGGCGTCCACCCTGACGTCACCCTGTTGATCGCCGTCGTGGCGGGCCTGGTCGCCGGCCCCCGGCGTGGCGTGGTCATCGGGTTCTGGGCTGGGCTGCTGATCGACCCGGTGCTGCCAACCCCGCTCGGCATGACCGCCCTGGTGTGGGCCATGGTCGGCTTCATGGCGGGGATGGCCGAGGAGATGATCAACAGCCACACCCCGCTGGGATTGTCCCTGTTCGTCCTCGGAGGTTCGGCCGGAGGCTCGCTGCTCTACGCGGTGGTCGGACAGCTCTTCGGCGCAGAGACGCTCTCCGGTTCCGACGTCGGGCGCATCGTCGGCCTGATCTCGGCGACCAACGCGTTGCTGGCATTGCCGACGATCGCCGTCATCGAGTGGGCCGAGGACGGCCGCTCGAACATCGCCCGTTAGCGCTGGCGCCCCAACCCCCACGATCGACGGGGGCGACCGACGATGACGAGGTGACGAACGCGACATGTTGAGATCCACAGTTTTGCACCGGGCGCGGTCCGCTCCGACACCGGGGCCTGGCAAACTGGTCGATCGCCATGGATGACACCCCGCGCCTGCGGCTTTCGATTGTGGGAATCGTGTGTATTTCCCTCTTCGCGTCGCTGACGGCGCGCCTCTGGTACCTCCAGGTGCTCAACCGCGAGGAGTTCGCCACCACCGGCGAGGTCAGCCGCCTGCGGACGGTGAAGCAGCAGGGGCCCCGGGGACGCATTCTCGACCGCAACGGCAAGATCCTGGTCGACAACCGGCTGTCGGTCGTTGTCGGCATGGTGCGCGACGATGTCAACTCCCTGAGCGAATTGGAGCGCAACGACCTGTACGGCGCGCTGGCCGACAAGTTCAACCGCTACGACCTCGAGGCGCTGAAGCGTTCCGACATCGCCGACCGGGTGAACGATCAACGGTATGCGCCCCTGGATTTCATCCCGCTGTACCAGGACGCACCCCCGGAGATGGAGCTGTTCTTCGCCGAACACCGCGAGGAGTACCCCGGTGTGCGCGTGCGACGCGAGACGGTGCGCACCTACCCGTACGGCCACGTCGCGTCGAACATCCTCGGCTACATCGGTCAGGTCGACGAGGCGGAACTCGACAACGAGGCGCTCGTCGGCGCGGCAGCCAAGGTGGGCAAGCCTTACGAACCGGGCGACGAGGTTGGCAAGGGCGGGGTTGAGCAGTCGATGGAGGCCGAGCTGCGCGGCACGCCCGGCAGCACGACGGTGGAGGTGTCGCGCACCGGCGAGGTGGTGCAGGTGCGCGACGAGACGCCTCCCGAGGTGGGGTCGGACATCTGGCTCAACATCGATGTCGATGCCCAGGCGTGGGCCGAGCACGTGTTGAAGCAGCACATGTCGGACGTGCGGGGCAAGCGCGACAAGGACGGCCGGATGTACCGCGCCCCCGAGGGAGCGGCGTCGATCATTTCCCCCCACGACGGCTCGATCTTGGCGTTGGCCTCGGTACCCACCTACGACCCCAGCGCGCTGGTGGGCGGCATCTCCACCGATGTGTGGGAGGAGCTGAACGATCCCCAGAACGGCTATCCGCTCAACAACTGGGCGGTCAGCGGGCAGTTTCCCCCGGGGTCGACCTTCAAGTTGGTCACGCTGTACGCAGCGCTGGAGAACGGTCTGTTCGGGCCGGGTAACCCGACCGGCTTCGAGGACAGTACCGGCAGGTACACGATCGCCGACTGCAACGGTCCGGGCTGCACCCGGCAGAACGCGGGTGGAACGGCACTGGGCTTCGCCGACCCCCAGACGTCGCTGACGATCAGCTCCGACGTCTTTTACTACTGGCTGGCCGACCGCATGTGGCAGGGCCGGGGCCTGCTGGGCGAGACCCCGATCCAGGACGCCGGCACCAAGTTCGGCCTGGGGGACACGACCGGCATTGCGCTGGCGGGTGAGCAGACCGGCCGGCTGCCGACGCCCGAGCTGTTCCGCGAGCGCTACGACGCCGCCGAGAAGGACCTGGGGCCCGACGAGGAGAATCCCTGGGGACGGCGCAACTGGACCGCCGGTGACAACGTCAACATGTCGATCGGCCAGGGCGAGGTGCTGGTCACCCCGCTCCAGCTGTCCAACGCCTATGCCACCATCGCCAACGGCGGCCGGCACTACAAGCCGTTGCTCGTGCAGAAGGTGACCATCCCAACCGACGCCAACACCGCCCCCAAGCCGGACAGCCCGGTGAAAGCCCAGGAGGTGTTCAACCCGGTGCTGAAGGACCTGGTGCCCTTCAGCGAGGATCACCTGCAGACGATGCAGGCCGGCTTCGAAGGCGTGATCAACAACGGTCGCGGCACGGCCAACAAGATGTGGGAGCAGTACGGCGGGCTGCCCGGCCGTTGGTCGGCCAAGACCGGTACGTCCGAGGCGGGCACCAAGTCCAATCCGAAGGCCGACGGATCGGTCTTCGCCATGTACGGGCCGATCGACGCTCCGTTCGGGCCCAACTACTCGATCTCGGTGATCATCCCCGAGTCGGGCTTCGGCGGCGACACCGCCGGCCCCACCGCAGTGCGGATCATGCGGCCAATCGTCGACGGCAACCTCCCACCGGCGCCGCTGGTCGGCGAGGATCGCACGTTGCCGGACGTTCCCCCGTTGGACGTCAAGTGATGAGGTGCACAGTGTTGGAACGTCCGGTGGTCAGGTGTTCACGGATCGGGAACGTGGGATGAGCCTGCAGTCGGACTATCGCCGCCCGGCGCTGCAACCGTTGTCGGTTCGCACCCGCGACATGACCGCTGCGTGGCGCCACGTCGACTGGGTGATCGTGGCGGTCGTCAGCGCGCTGACCCTGATCGGTTTCGCGCTGGTCCACTCGGCCAGCCGCCAGTTCGAGACCGGATCGATGCTGCCCCGTCAGCTGGTGTTCGCCCTGATGTCGGTCGGCGTCATGGCAGCGGTCGCCGCCATCGACTACCGCCGGATCATCGCCAAGGCTCAGTGGGTGTACCTGGGTTCACTGCTCCTGTTGGTTGCGGTGCTGGTGCCGGGCGTGTCCAAAACGGTCAACGGCACCCAGGGCTGGTTCGACCTGGGCGTGTTCTCCTTCCAGCCGGCCGAGACCGCCAAGCTGGCCACGATCGTGATGCTGGCCGCCTTGTTGGGCGGGGACCGCATTGCCAGCCGGCCTCTCCGGCTGGTCGCCTCGCTGGCCCTGGTCGGCCTTCCGGTGGGGATGGTGATGGTGCAGCCCGACCTGGGGTCCGCACTGGTCTTCGTCTTCATCGGGGCCGGCGTGATGTTCGTCGGTGGCATTCGCGGGCGGTACCTGGTGGCGCTCGCCGCCATCGCCGTGCTCGGTGTCGTCGGCATCCTCAACTCGGGTGCGCTCGACGACTACCAGCAGGACCGCCTCACCACGTTCGTACAGGAGCGCTGCCCGGGCAACGAGGACGCCTGTTACAACGTTCGTCAAGCGGAGATCGCCGTGTCGTCGGGTGGCCTCACCGGCTACGGGTACGGCCGGGGCCCGCAGACCACCGGGCGCTTCGTTCCCGAACAGCAGACCGACTTCATCTTCACCGTCGCCGGCGAAGAGTTCGGCTTCGCCGGTTCGGCCCTGATCATCGGTCTGTTCGCCGTGCTGATCTGGCGGATGTGGTACGCCGCCATGGTGGCGCCCGACCCTCAAGGACGCCTGATCTGCGTGGGGGTGATGGTGATGTGCATGTTCCACCTGTTCGAGAACATCGGCATGTCGATCGGCATGATGCCGGTCACCGGCATTCCGCTGCCGTTCATCAGCTACGGCGGTTCGTCGTTGATCACGATGTTCGCCGCCGTCGGTCTGGTGCTCAACGTGCAGATGCGCCAGTGGGACGTCGCGTAGCCGGGCCAGCGTGCCCGTCCCCGGTCCGGGCCCACCACCCGGCCCGGCTCCGGTAGATTGACTGGATCATGTCGTCGATCTGGAGTTCCCTCGAACCCCTGCTAGAGCGGGTGCAGCGCCCGGCTCGCTATATCGGCATGGAGGACGGGGCGATCGTTCCCGACCCCGAGGCGGGACGCGACGACGACACGGTCGCCTGGCTGCTCGTCTACCCGGACAGCTACGAGATCGGGCTGCCCAACCAGGGCCTGCAAATCCTGTGCGAGATCCTCAACGAACGCGACGATGCCGTCGCCGAACGCGCCTATGCGCCCTGGGTCGACCTCGAGGCCGAGCTGCGCGCCGCCGGGCTGCCGCTGTTTTCGGTCGGCAACCATCGGCCGGCCGTCGAGTTCGACGTCGTGGCCTTCAACCTGTCGGCCGAGCTCACCTTTACCAACGTGTTGAACTGCATCGACCTGGCCGGCGTGCCGCTTCGCTCGGCGGACCGCACCGGCGATCACCCGCTCGTCGGCGCCGGGGGCCACTGCACGACCAACCCCGAGCCGCTGGCCGACTTCCTCGACTTTGTCGTGCTCGGCGACGGCGAGGAGGCGGTGGGGGAGCTCACCGAGGTGATCGCGTGCTCGAAGCGGGCCGGCGTCGCCGACCGCCAGGAGCTGCTCGAAGCGCTGGCCGAGGTCGAGGGCGTGTACGTGCCGTCGCTGTACGAGCCGGTGTACTCGGGTAGCGGCGATCTGATCGAGACGGTGGCCATCGCCGCCTCGGCGCCCGACGTCGTCGAGAAACGCACGGTGGCCGACCTGGCCGAGTGGCCCTACCCGCGCAACCAGCTCGTGCCGCTGACCGAGGTGGTCCACGATCGCCTCAACGTCGAGGTGTTCCGCGGCTGCACCAGGGGTTGCCGGTTCTGTCAGGCGGGGATGATCACCCGTCCGGTGCGCGAGCGGCCCGCCGAGCAGGTCGCCTCGATGATCTCGAACGGGCTGGCCCGCACCGGCTACGACGAGGTGGCGTTGACGTCGCTGTCAACCGCCGATTTCTCGGGTATCGAGCCGGTGGTTCAGGCCATCGTGTCCGACCCGATCTCGGCGGGACAGGTGTCGGTGTCGCTCCCCAGCCTCCGGGTGGACGCCTTCACCGTCGGTCTGGCCACCTCGATCCGCCAGGGCCGCCGCACCGGGCTGACCTTCGCCCCCGAGGCCGGCACGTGGCGGATGCGCCAGATCATCAACAAACTCATCCGGGAAGAGGACCTCTACGACGCGGTCGAAGCGGCCTACTCGGAGGGCTGGCGGCGCATGAAGCTGTACTTCCTCACCGGGCTGCCGTCGGAGACCGACGAGGACACGCTGGGCATCGCCAAACTGGCCCGGCGCTGCGTCGAGATCGGAAAGAAGTATCACAAGTTCCCGTCGGTGACCGTGTCGGTGGGTGGGTTCGTGCCCAAGGCCAACACCCCGTTCCAGTGGTTCGGACAGAACACGGTCACCGAGCTCCAGCGCAAGATCTACCTGCTGCGCGACGAGCTACGTCGCGATCACGGGGTGCAGCTGAAGTGGCACGACCCCAAGACCACGTTGATCGAGGGCGTGCTCAGCCGCGGCGACCGCCGCCTCGGAGCGGTGCTCGAGTCGGTGTGGCGCGACGGAGGCACGTTCCAGGAGTGGAGCGAGTACTTCGAGCTCGACCGCTGGGAACGCGCCCTGGCCGAGGCCGAGCTCAGCCCCGAGTACTACGCCAACCGCCACCGCGACACCGACGAAACGCTGCCGTGGGATCACCTGTCGGCCGGCCTCCACAAGGACTTCCTGGCCCAGGACTGGGCCGATGCGCTGGCCGAAGTGGGCCTTCCCGACTGTCGCTGGACGCCGTGTTACGACTGCGGCGCGTGCACCGGGTACGGCGTCGAGCACGTGGTGGCCTCGGCGGTTCCGCCGGCCGGCGGCAGCCAGGGCACCGGCCAGAACGTCACCTCGGACCTGGGTGCCGTGCCCGTGCGCCTGGGCACGCCGGTCCGGGCGGGCGTCGGGGTCAGCTCATGAGGGTGCGGATCCGCTATACGGTCACCGGCAAGATCCGGTTCCTGGGCCACCGAGATGTGGCGCGGGCCTGGGAGCGGGCCCTGCGCCGTGCCGGTCAGCCGGTGGCCTACTCGGAAGGTTTCTCGCCCCGGCCCAAGCTGCACTTCGGGTTGGCGCTGTCGGTGGGGCACGAATCGCTCGCCGAGTACGTCGACGTCGACTTCTCCGGGCCGGTCGACACCGCCAAGCTGCCGCCCGAACTGTCGAACCACCTCCCCGAGGGGATCGACGCCGTCGCCGCCGTGGCGGTGCAGCGCTCCGACGGCTCATTGCAGGCGATCGTCGACGCCTGCACCTGGCACCTGCGCAGCATCGACGTCGACACCCAGGCCGCGGCTGACCGTGCGGCCGAACTGTTGGCTGCGCCGGCGTTGCCGGCGACGGTCAGCCGCAAGGGCAAGGACGTCGATTGGGATCTTCGCCCGATCATCCGCAGCATCGACGTCACCCCCGACAACGGCGCAACCCTGCTCGTTATCGAGCTGGCCACCGCGCCCCGCGGCATCCGGATTCCCGAACTGTTGGCGGCCTTCAAGCCGCTGACGTTCTCGGCCCGGGTGACGCGTATCAACCAATGGACGACCACCGAGGGGAGCCGCACCGAACCGGTGCCGATGCCCCCTCGAGTGAGCCACGCCTTGAGGCGTGCGTCATGAGAGGACTCCACCATGGCCGAAGAAGGCCCCACGACATCACCCGCCCCCCGCCGCAAGCCACAGATCGGGGACTCGATCCCGGCCAAGGTGGTCGCTGAACGAAGCCCCGGCGGTGCCGAGCCGCCCTCCGAGGGAGGATCGGGTGAGGCCAACAAGTCGCCGAACCGGCGACGGCGCCCACGCAACTCGGGCACGGGTGGCGCTCACAACCAGCCCTCGGACGCGCCGGCTGCTGAGTCCGGTGGCCAGGATTCCGCATCCCAGGTGTCCGATGACGGCGCGTCAGGGTCGGGCTCCGGCAGCTCGGGTGCTCCCAAGCGTCGGCGCCGCCGTCGGGGCGGTAAGGGCAAGGGCGGCGGCGGAGGCCCCAGCGCCACGCCGATCGAGGCGGTGCTCACCGACGACGGCGATCCGATCGAGCTCGACGAGGCGACGCTGGCCAGCCGCCGGGGTCGCCACCGCAACGGACAGGCCGTCGGCCGGTTCCAAATGAACATCCACGTCACGGCCGAGGCCACCCACGTCGCCGTGATGGAGGGTCGTCAGCTGATCGAGCATTACGTCTCCCGCAAGGCCGACGACGCCTCCCAGATCCACGGCAACATCTACATGGGCCGCGTCGAGAACGTGTTGCCCGGCATGGAGGCGGCGTTTGTCGACATCTCCACGCCCAAGAACGCCGTGGTCTATCGCAGCGACGTCATCGTGCCCGAGGGCCAGAACAAGCGCTCGGCACGCATCGAAGAGGTGCTCAAGGCCCGGCAGCTCATCCTGTGCCAGGTGACGAAGAACCCGATCGCCCACAAGGGTGCCCGCCTCACACAGGAGGTCTCGCTGCCCGGCCGATTCGTCGTGCTCGTGCCGAACTCGACCACCTATGGCATTTCGAAGCGCCTGCCCGACGATGAGCGCAAACGCCTGCGCAAGATCCTCGACAAGGCGAAGCCCAAGCAACACGGCGTGATCGTGCGCACCGCCGCTCAGAACATCACCGCCGAGGAGATTCAGCGCGACGTGGCTCGGCTGTTGCGGCAGTGGGACCAGATCGAAGCGCTGGCCAAGTCCCAGACCAAGCCCGGGCTGCTCTACCGCGAGCCCGACGTTGCCACCCGGATCGTGCGGGAGGAGTTCAACGCCGATCACCGTTCCGTGGTCGTCGACGATCGCAAGCTCTTCGAAGAGCTCTCCGAGTACGTCACCTCGGTGTCGCCGGCGCTCGCCGACCGCATCGAGCACTATGACCCGGCTGCGGAGGGGCTGTCGCTCTTCGAGCGCCATCACGTGTACGAGCAACTCCACAAGGCACTCGACCGCAAGGTGTGGCTGCCGTCCGGCGGGTCGCTGATCATCGAGGGCACCGAGGCACTCACGGTCATCGACGTCAACACCGGCCGCAACGTCGGCAAGTCCTCGCTCGAGGAGACCGTCTTTCGCAACAACCTGGAGGCCGCCGAGGAGGTGGCCCGCCAGCTGCGCCTGCGCGACATCGGCGGCATCATCGTCATCGACTTCGTCGACATGGACGTCAAGAAGCACCGCGACGAGGTGCTGAAGATCTTTAAGGCCGCCCTGGCCCGGGACAAGACCCGAACGCACGTGGCGCCCATCTCCGATCTGGGTCTGGTCGAGATGACCAGGAAGCGGATCGGGGAGGGGTTGTTGGAGAGCTTCGCCGACCGCTGTGCCTCCTGTGAAGGACGGGGCATGACGTTGCCCGAGGAGTTGCTGGGCTGAGGCCCGTATCGACGGCGGGTCTCGGGCTGAAGGGGGCCACCCGTCAGGCTGTACCATGACGCCTCGCACGTCCGGGGCGGCTTCGGCCCTCCTGCAACGAGCATTCGACCCCGACGTGACGGTTTGGGTGAGGGAACGCTACGATCGGCAAACTATGTATGCAGTCATCAAGACCGGCGGTAAGCAGTACCGCGTTGAAGAGGGCCAACGGCTCAACGTCGAGCGTCTCAACGACGACTCCGAGGACCTGTCCCTGACCCCGGTCATGGTGGTCGACGGCGACACCGTGCTGGCAACGCCGGAGCAACTCGGTGGCGCCAGCGTGTCGGCCCGGGTGGTCGGCGAGGGTCGCGGCAAAAAGATCGACGGCTTCACGTACAAGAACAAGAGCAACAACCGGCGTCGCTATGGGCACCGGCAGAGCTTCTCGACCATCGAAATCGTCGGCATCAGCCGCTGAAGCACGGAGGGCATAGATGTCAAAGACCAAGGGCGGCGGTTCTACTCGGAACGGTCGTGATTCAAACAGTCAGCGCCTCGGCATCAAGGTGTATGCCGGCACAGAGGTGACCGCAGGATCAATCATCGTGCGTCAGCGCGGTACCCGTATTCACGCCGGTAACAACGTCGGTCGCGGCAAGGACGACAC
This sequence comes from Candidatus Neomicrothrix sp., assembly GCF_035329545.1. NCBI lineage: Bacteria > Bacillati > Actinomycetota > Acidimicrobiia > Acidimicrobiales > Microthrixaceae > Candidatus Neomicrothrix > Candidatus Neomicrothrix sp. The sequence continues at coordinate 8,687 of NZ_DAOLGP010000032.1, read as the reverse complement.
GTTGTTCGCCCTCGCCGACGGCATGGTGAGCTTCGACCAGCGGCGCAACCGCAAAATGGTCGACATCGTCGCTCCCGAGTAGCGGACAACACAACGGGTCGCACGGCCCGGTGACAACCGAACACGACCACAGCCACACTTACGGGTGTGGCTGTGGTCGTCGTGCGTCGTGTGTCATCGAAGTGGCCCCAGCCCGTGTGCGGCGTGCGTCGATGCGCTGCGGCCGCTGGCGGCGGGCGAACTGTGCCCTCCGCCCGATGGGCTCGACGGCGCCGCCGCGCTGTGCCGCTACGAGGGGGTAGCCACCACCCTGATCACGTCGCTGAAGTACGGCCGCCATCGCGATGCGGTGCGGTCCTTGGGGGCGGCCCTGGCGGTGATGGGCGGCACGTGGCTGGACGGAGCCACGGTGTGCTGGGTGCCCGCAGCCCCGGCGAACCGTGCCGAGCGCGGCTTCGATCAGGCCGAGCTGCTGGCACAGGCGGCGACCGCGGCGGCGCGACGGATGGCGATCCCGTCAGCCGGCACGGCCCGACTGCTGCGCCGTGACCCGGCCCCGGTGAGCGGCGGCCCCCACGGGCAGACCGGACGCTCGCGAGCGCAGCGCCTGACGGGCCCCGTGCTGCGCCCCACCGGCCCGTCGCCCGTCCGGGTGGTCGTCATCGACGACGTCACGACGACCGGTTCGAGCCTGTCCCGGGCTGCGATGGCGCTTCGTGGCGCCGGGGCCCGGTCGGTGCACGCCCTCTGCGTCGCAGCGACCCCCTACCACCCACCACCGCATCGGTAGACTCGTCCACGTTATGGGCTTCCTAGACAAAATTCTTCGGGCCGGTGAGGGACGCAAAGTCCGCGCCCTCTCCGACCTCGTCCCAGAAATCGGCGCGCTCGAGCCGGAGATGGAAACGCTCTCCGATGGCGACCTGAGCGGCCGCACCACCGATTTCCGCAACCGTCTCGACAACGGGGAGGAGCTGGACACGTTGGTGATCGAGGCTTTCGCCGTCGTTCGTGAAACCGCCAAGCGGGTGATCGGTCAACGGCACTACGACGTGCAGCTGATGGGCGGCGCAGCGCTTCACTTCGGCTGGATCGCCGAGATGAAGACCGGTGAGGGAAAAACCCTGGTCTCGACGCTGCCGGTGTATCTCAACGGGCTGACCGGCAAGGGCGTTCACGTCGTCACGGTCAACGAGTACCTGGCCAAGCGCGACGCGGAGTGGATGGGCCAGGTCCACGGCTTTCTCGGCCTGGACATCGGCATGGTGCTACCCAACCAGAACGACCCGGTGTTCAAGCGCTCCCAGTACGCGTGTGACATCACCTACGGCACCAACAACGAGTTCGGCTTCGACTACCTGCGCGACAACATGTCGCTGTCCCGTGGCGAACAGGTGCAGCGGGGCTTCAACTACTGCATCGTCGACGAGGTCGACTCGATCCTGATCGACGAGGCGCGTACGCCGCTGATCATCTCGGGCCAGGTCACCGATGCGGCCAAGCTGTACTACCGCTTTGCTGCGGTGGTCCGGGCGCTGAAGCGCGACGTCGACTACGAGGTCGACGAGGAGAAGCGTCAGGTGGCGCCCCTCGAGCCGGGCATCGAGAAGGTGGAGAAGGCGCTCGGCGTCGAGAACCTCTACGACGACCCGACCGCCAACTTCGTGCATCAGCTCACCGTGGCCCTCAAGGCCAAGGAGCTGTACCAGCGCGACAAGGACTACCTGGTCGGCCAGGGTCAGGTGAAGATCGTTGACGAGTTCACCGGCCGCGTGCTTGAAGGCCGCCGCTGGTCGGAGGGCCTGCACCAGGCGGTCGAGGCCAAGGAGGGGGTGCGGATCAAGGAAGAGAACCAGACCCTGGCCACCGTCACGCTGCAGAACTACTTCCGCATGTACGAGAAGTTGGCCGGCATGACCGGCACGGCGGTGACCGAGGCCGCCGAGTTCATGAGCACCTACGGCATGCAGGTGGTCCCGATCCCCACCAACAAGCCGCTGGCCCGCAAGGACGAGGGCGATCTGATCTTCCGCGGGGAGATGGGCAAGTTCTCGGCGGTTGCCGACGACATCGAAGAGCGCATCGCCACCGGGCAGCCGGTGCTGGTGGGCACGGTCTCGGTCGAGAAGTCCGAGGTGCTGTCGCGCGAGCTTCAGAAGCGCGGGATCGCCCACGAGGTGCTCAACGCCAAGCAGCACACCCGTGAGGCCGAAGTGGTGGCCCAGGCCGGTCGCATCGGCGGGGTCACCGTCGCCACCAACATGGCCGGTCGAGGAGTGGACATCATCCTGGGCGGCAACCCGGAAGGCTTGGCCGAGCGTGACCTTGCCGGCGAGGACATCGATCCCGAGAGCGAGGAGGGACTGGCCTTCCTCGATGAACGACGGGCCCATTGGGCCGCCGAGGTCAAGGCCGAAGGCGACAAGGTGCGCGAGCTCGGCGGCCTGTACGTGCTGGGTACCGAACGCCACGAGAGCCGTCGGATCGATAACCAGCTGCGGGGCCGGGCCGGTCGCCAGGGTGACCCGGGTGAAAGCCGCTTCTATCTGTCCCTCGAGGACGAGCTGATGCGGATCTTCGCCACCGGGGCCATCCAGTTCGTGATGGGCAAGGACTGGCCCGAGGACGTGCCGATCGAGGCCAAGATGGTCACCAAGGCGATCGAGCGGGCACAGAACACCGTCGAGACGCGCAACGGTGAGATCCGCAAGAACGTGCTGAAGTACGACGAGGTGATGAACGAGCAGCGGAAGGTGATCTACCGTCGCCGGGACGAGGTGCTCGACGGTCTCGACCTGCGTGAAGAGGCCCTCGAGGCGTTGGCCGTCGCGCTCGACTCCACCATCCGCACCTACTGCGTGTCGGAGTTCTCCGAGGAATGGGACCTCAAGGGCCTGTTGTCAGAGATCGGCACCTTCTGGCCGACCGAGCTGACCGAGGCGACCCTCGACGAGGCGGTGTCGACCGACGAGCTGTACGACCTGCTGATGGGCGAGGCCAACGCCCAGTACCTGGCGCGGGAGGAAACCCTGGGCGAGGAGACGATGCGCGACATCGAGCGCCAGGTGATGCTGCGGATCATCGACGGGCGCTGGCGCGACCATCTTCGCGAGATGGACTACCTCGAGGACGGCATCGGCCTGCGGGCGATGGGCCAGCGCGACCCACTCACCGAGTGGCAGCGCGAGGGCTACGGCATGTTCGAGCAGTTGATCCATACGATCGCCCAGGAGTTCGTCAAGTACCTGATGCACGTCAACGTGGTGCGCGACGAGGTGCCGGAGGCTCAAGTGGGCAACATCGTCACCCAGGGCCCGACCGACCCCAGCGATGACTCGGGGACGCCGGCGATGGCGCTCATGGGGGGCGGCCAGGAGGAGGCGGACTCCGGCGACGGCGCCCAGGCCGCACCTGCGGAGCCGGAGGCTGCGCAGCCGGTGGTGAAGAGCGACTGGGACAAGACCCCGCGCAACGCGCCGTGCCCCTGCGGCAGCGGGAAGAAGTTTAAGAAGTGTCACGGCGCCCCCGCTGGAGCCCAGTGATCGGCGACCCAGCGGGCGGCGCGGCGAGTTCGGGAGCGGTGTAGATGCAGGATTTCACCGATGCACTGCGGCGCCTCGCCGGAGAGCGCGACGAGGCGGCCGAGTACCTGCGGGTCGAGCAGCTTCGTCGACGCCTACCCCAGCTGGAGGTGGAGTTGGCCCGTCCCGACCTGTGGGACAACGCCGAGGAGGCCCAGGCGATCCAGCGGGAGTTCGCCGGGGCGAGCGATGACGTCCAGCTCTTCGAACGTCTCGACGCTGCGCTCGAGGACCTGATCACCCTGCACGAGCTGGCGCGCGAGGAGGACGACGAGTCGCTGGAACCCGAGATCTCGGCCGGCGTCGAGTCGCTGACCGAGGAGTTCGATCGGCTCGAGCTGCGGGCGCTCTTCACGGGTGACTACGACGAGGGCGATGCCATCGTGGAGCTCAACTCGGGTGCCGGCGGGGTGGATGCCCAGGACTGGACCGAGATGCTGCTGCGCATGTATCAGCGCTGGGTCGAACGCCACGATTTCACGCTGGAACTCCAGGAGGTCTCGGAGGGCACGGAGGCGGGGCTGTCGTCGGCCACCTTCCTGCTGAAGGGTCGCAACGCCTACGGCTGGTTCCACTCCGAGCATGGCGTGCACCGTCTGGTGCGCATCTCACCCTTCGACAACAATGCCCGGCGCCAGACCAGCTTTGCGTCGGTGCGGGTGACCCCGTTCCTCGAGGACGTCGACAAGGAAATGAACATCGACGACAAGGATCTGCGCATCGACGTCTACCGGTCGTCGGGCGCAGGTGGCCAGCACGTCAACACGACCGACTCGGCCGTGCGGATCACCCACCTGCCGACCGGCACGGTGGTGGCGGTGCAGAACGAACGATCGCAGTTCCAGAACAAGGACAAGGCGATGGCGCTGCTGAAGTCGAAGCTGTTGGAGCTCGAACGCCGCAAGCGCCTCGATGCGATCGACGCCCTCTCCGGCGATGGGGCGGCGGTCGACTTCGGCAGCCAGGACCGCAACTACGTCCTCCAGCCCTATCAGCAGGTCAAGGATCTTCGTTCCGGCATGGAGTCCTCCAACCCAGAGGCGGTGCTCGACGGTGACCTGGACGCCTTCATGGAGGCCTGGTTGCGCTGGAACCGCACAGCCAACGCCGGCGCAACAGCATCCTGAGCTCGCCGGCCTGCCGTCAGCACACCGTGGTCCGCCCCGGGTTTCCCGCGATGTCGGGCGATTTCGGACGGGGTGTCACCCGCATGGTGTTGCGGCTTTGTAACATCTTTCAGTCGGCTGGTCACAGAGTGCCTGGTCTGGCGACACATTCCGGCACTGTGGCCCCCGACCATCGCCGATACCCGGTTGTCACAGCCCGGAACCACCTGCCCGAGAGGTTGACTACGTGATCAAGTTTGAAAGCGTCACCAAGGCCTACCGGTCCGACTCGGTGGCGCTGCGCGACGCCAACGTCGACATCAACAAGGGTGAGTTCGTGTTTCTCGTCGGCCCGTCCGGGTCGGGCAAGTCGACGTTTATGCGCCTGGTCAACAAGTCGGAGCGGCCCGAGGAAGGCCGCATCTTCGTGGCGGGCAAGGACATCGGGGAACTGCCCGGGTACAAGGTGCCGTACCTGCGCCGCAACATCGGAGCGGTCTTTCAGGACTTCAAGTTGTTGCCCAACAAAACGGTGTCCGAGAACGTTGCGTTTGCGCTGGAGGCGATCGGCCGGCCGCGCCACGTCGTGCGCACCCAGGTGCCGGCGATCCTGGACCTGGTCGGGTTATCAAAGAAGTCGGAGAACTTCCCTCACGAGTTGTCCGGCGGCGAGCAGCAGCGGGTGTCGATCGCACGGGCGTTCGTCAACCGGCCGCTGATCCTCTTGGCCGACGAGCCGACCGGCAACCTGGACCCGGCGACGTCGGTGGGCATCATGAAGTTGCTCGACCGAATCAACCGCACCGGAACCACGGTGGTGATGGCCACCCACGACCGGGGCATCGTCGACACGATGCGCCGCCGGGTGATCGAGCTCGACCGGGGCCGCATCGTGCGCGACCAGGCCCGCGGCGTGTACGAATGATGCTCACCCCCTCCCACCTGCTCAACCGCGAACCTCAGCGAGGCTGAACCATGGCGATGCGACTCGACTACGTCGTACGCGAGACGACCAACAACCTGCTGCGCAACCTGTTGTTGACGGTTGCCAGCATCATCACGTTCGGGGTGTCGCTGGGCATCCTCGGCGGGGCTCTGCTGTTCGTGGCCGGTGTGGACCACGCTTTCGAGCGTTGGAAGGACGGCGTCGAGTTCATCGTCTACATGCAACCCGGCGCCGACCAGGAGAAGATCGATCAGGTCGAGGGCAAGCTTGCGGCCTCGCCGCAGGTGTCCGACATCACCTTTGTCGACACCGAGAAGACCTTCAAGGAGTTCCAGCAGCTGTTCCGCGACGATCCCGACATCGTCGCGTCGGTCGAGCCGCAGGACCTTCCGCAGTCGTTCCGGGTGACCCCGACCAACCCGCAGTCCAACGTGGTGTCCGAGCTGGGGCAGAGCTTTCAGAACGAGCCCGGCGTGTACAAGGTGGAGTTCGCGCTCGACGCGGTGAAGCAGATGGAAAGCTTCCTGTCGAACCTGTCGACGTTCTTCATCGTGTTGGCGGTCGTGTTGTTGGTCGCCACCGCGCTGTTGATCGTGTTCATGATCCAGACGGCGGTGTTTGCGCGCCGAAGAGAGATAGAAGTGCAACGCCTGGTGGGGGCAACCAACTGGTTCATCAGGATTCCCTTCATCCTCGAGGGGGTGGTGCACGCCCTCATCGGGTGGGCGGCTGCCACCGCCGGCCTGTGGGGGCTCACCTGGGTGTGGCGCACCAGCTTCGTCAACAAGGACGTGCAGTCGTTCTTCGGGGCGATCTGGTGGACCGACGGCAACGTCGCCTGGGTGATGCTGCTTCTGATCGGCGTGGCGTTGGTCGTCGGTGCGATCGGCTCGACGCTGTCGGTCTCCTGGTATCTGAAGACCTAGTTCGCCCCGGTATGGTGGCCCGATGATCGATCGGTACCAGTCGGGTTGGCTTGGACGCTCGCGACGAGCGGTGGTCCTCGGGCTGCTCAGCGTCGTCTTCGGCCTGGTGGCCGTCGGTGGCGGGGCCGCGCCGGCGGGGGCCTCGGGCCACCTGGACGGCCGGGGTTGGTCCTCTGTTCAGTCGGGCGGAGCGCTGCGAGCTCAATTCGGCGAGCGCATCACCGACTACAACTTCGAGGCCGAGCTCACCAAGGACGGCACCGCCAAGGTCACCGAGACGATCGACTACGACTTCGGGACAGCGTCGCGTCACGGCCTGGAACGCTTCATCCAGGTTCGAACCTCACTCAACGCCGATGACCCGATCCTGGATGGTCGGGACAGTTCCGGTCGGTGGGAGCGTGTCACTCCGTTGACCAACCTCTCGGCGAGCAGCCCTACCGGTGCGCCCAGCGACGTGGAAGTGATCCACGAGGACAGCATCGAGCGCATCCGGGTCGGCGACCCCGACAAAACGGTCTCCGGTCCCCAGACCTACGTGCTCCGATACGAGCTGAAGGGCGTGGTCAACGCGTTCGAGGGCTACGAAGAGGTGCCGCTCAACCTGGTGGGGGACCAGTGGCGGGTGCCGATCGACGCCGCCACCGCAACGGTGAAAATGCCGGGCACGATCGACGACATCAACTGCTTCTCCGGTCGGTACGGCGGCACCGAGGGTTGCGACCAGGCCACCTTCTCCGGCGATACGGCCAAGGTCAGCCAGTCCGGCCTGGGCAACGGCCAGGGCGCCACGCTCTACCTGAAGGTGCCCGAGGGGACCTTTTCCAACACCGAGCCCATCCTCGACGAGGTGTGGAGCTTGCAGCGGGCGTTCTCGCTGACCCCAGCCACCGTGGGCGTCGGCGCGCTGCTGAGCGCGCTGGTGGCGGCGGTGGTGGCGCTGTTGGGGTACCGGGTGGGACGCGACCGCACGTTCGTCGGATCGGCGGTCGACCAGAGCTTTGGCAGCGATACCGAGGACGAGCAACGCATGGGGCTTGCCCGTCACGACGGCGTCACGGTGGAGTTCGTTCCCCCCAACCAGATCCTGCCGGGAGCGGCCGGCACGATCATCGACGAGCGGGCCGACAACATCGATGTGTCCGCCACGCTGATCGACCTGGCCGTGCGGGGCTACCTGCGGGTCGAGGACCTGACCGATGGCGACTACCGGCTCGTGCAGCTCAACACCGACCACACCGGCCTGGTTCCCTACGAGACAACCCTGCTGACGTCGGTGTTCGCCTCCGGCAGCGAAACGACCCTGGCGGAACTGAAGTACTCGTTCAGCTCCCGGTTGAAGATCGTGCAGTCGCAGATGTACGACGAGATGGTGTCCCACGGTTGGTATCGCAAGCGCCCCGACCGCACCCGCGCCAGCTGGCTCGGCGTCGGCGTCATGGCGCTGCTGGCGGCGGGGGGCCTGTGGGTGCTGCTCATCGCCTTCACCCGCTGGGCGCTGGTCGGCCTGCCGTTGGTCCTCGGTGCCTTTGCGCTGATGGCGCTGTCGATCAACATGCCGGCCCGGACCGGCAAGGGAACCGCCATGTACCGGCGGGTGCTGGGCTTTCGCGAGATGTTCGCCGCCGGTGAGGGCGACCGTCAGAACTGGGCCGCCGAACAAAACCTCTTTAGCCGCTACCTGCCCTATGCGATGGTGTTCGGCATGACCGAACGGTGGGCCCAGACCTTCGCCCAGCTGAGCGCCGAGGGAGTGGTGCCGTCCGAGCAGATGGGGTGGTGGGTGTCACCGCGGCCCTTCGACTGGATCATCTTCTCCCACAGCCTCAACCACTTCGGTTCCTACGCCGCCGGCACGTTCTCGGCGGTGCAGCGCTCCAGCGCCGGGGGAGCGGGCGGCCTGTCCGGCTTCGGGGGGGGGGGGGTCTCCGGCGGAGGGTTCGGGGGCGGGGGGGGCGGCAGGGGGGTGGCCGGGTTCTACGTGGCGGCCGACGCCGTCGGCCGGTTCACCCCCGCCGGGGAGGGGCGGCTCTTCGACGGTCGCCCTCATGTGTTCCAGCCCGCCATCCGGGCCGATGTGAGCCTCGTCGGCGCATCGGTGGCGGACCGGTTCGGCAACCTGGCCTGG